>NZ_JBXASU010000067.1:0-41101 GCF_058809705.1 Cupriavidus sp. MPR-AND1C
GCCGCCGGCGCCGCGACCGGCATCGGCGCCGGCGGGCCGGCATGCGCCTGCGCCCACTGGCGGCAAGCCGCCAGCAAGCCTTCGTCTCCGGGTGCGGCGCGCAGCAGGTGCGAGAACCCGAGGGCCAAGGCCTGTTCGGCGATTCTCGCATGCGGCGCGATGCACTGCACCTGGCGCAGGCAGGCGAGCTCTTGCGGGCTCAGGGCCTGGCGCGCCATCTCATCGAGATTGCGCACGGCTTCGGAACTGGTCAGCAGCCAGGCCTGCGGTGCCGCGCCCGGCTTGAGCGCGTCGCGCACGGCTTGCCATTGCATGCTGCCGGGCGTGGGGACCGAGCGCTGATAGGCCTCGACCGGCTGCACCTCGGCGCCGGCGGCGCGCAGGCGCTCGGCCAGCCAGTCACGCCCGCCATTGCCACGGATGATCAGGACCTTACGTCCGGCAAGCGCCCCGGCGCCGAGCTGGGCTTCAAGCTGTTGCCACAGGGCCTCGGAATCGAAGCGCGCCGCGGCGCCGTCACCACCGTTGGCGGCATCGCCGTTGTCTGCCTCATGGCCGGTCGTGCAACCGGCCGGGGCAATCACGCGGTAGTCGGGCGCGGCAATCCCGCGCTCGGCCAGCGCAGCCACGCTGGCGGGGCCAACCACGGCTACCGCTACGGATGACGGCCACTGCGGCACGGGCTTGTCCTGCACCAGGGCCAGCGCATCGAGTGCGAAGGCCACGGCATTGGGACTGACGAAGACCACCAGCGTGAAGTCCGCCAGTTGCGCCAGCGCCGCGCGCAAGGGGGCATCGTCGGCCACGGGGCCGATCGCCAGCAGGGGAAAGCCAAGCACGTCCAGGCCGGCGGCCGACAAGGCCTCGGTGAGTTGCCGGGACTGCCCGGCGGGTCGTGTTACAACGACGGTCGGGCGGGGCATGGGCCGGTCTCAGGCAGGGGCTTGGGGAGACGCCGGATCCGCCAGCGCCGCGAGAATATCAGCCGCGCCCTGGCCCAACAGGTCCTGGGCAACGGCCTTGCCAAGTGCTTCGGCCTGGCCGGATGCATTGGCGCCTGCCACCACGGCCGCGGACTGGGCCCGCACGCAGCGGCTGCCGTCGGGCAACGCCACGAAGGCGTCGATGTGCAGTTTCGTGCCCTCCCAACGCGCATGCGCGGCAAGCGGCACCTGGCACGAACCGCCCAGCATGCGCGACACGGCACGCTCGGCGGTCACGGCAAGCGCGCTGGGCGCATGATTCAGCGGCGCCAGCCACGCGGCCAGCTCGGGGCGGCCGGACGGGATCTCGATGCCCAGCGCACCTTGCCCGGCTGCCGGCAGCGAGCTGACGGGATCCAGCACGGCACGGATACGGTCGGCCAGGCCGAGGCGCTTGAGGCCGGCGGCGGCCAGGATGATGGCACCGTAGTCACCACGGTCGAGCTTGGCCAGGCGGGTATCCAGGTTGCCGCGCAGCGGCTGGATCACCAGATGGGGGTAGCGGGTGCGCAACGCGGCTTCGCGGCGCAGGCTGGAGGTGCCGACCACGGTGCCAGCGGGCATCTCGTCCAGCGAGGCGAAGCGGCTTGAGACCAGCGCATCGCGCGGATCCTCGCGCTCCATGATCGCGGTCAGGGCAAACCCTTCAGGTAACTCCATCGGCACATCCTTGAGGGAGTGCACGGCGAGGTCGGCGCGGCCTTCGGCCATCGCGATCTCGAGTTCCTTGACGAACAGGCCCTTGCCGCCAACCTTGGACAAAGTACGGTCTAGAATCTGATCTCCGCGCGTCGTCATGCCGAGAATGGACACATCGCACGCGGGATAGTATTGTTGCAATGCAGCACGCACATGCTCGGCCTGCCACATAGCCAGACGGCTTTCACGGGAGGCGATGACTAGCTTGCGCGGCGCAGCGCTGGAGGAAGACGGGGAGACGGATGCTTGCATCCGCGAATGTTAGCACGCACCCCAAGCCGCCCCGGGCCAACAGACAACACGCAATAGATAAGAAACGACAGGAGATTGCATGACGCAGCAAGCTGCGCGCCCCGCAGGCCGGCGCAAGCCAACCGCCAGCCGGGCAGACGCCCCCGACACCGCATTGGCTTCCGCCTCGATTCCCGCGACCGCCCCATCTGCCCCATCCGCCAAGACCGCCCGCACCAGGCGCGCCAGCGCCGCGAAGCCTGAGGCCGCGCCCGCCGCGACCCCGGCCCGCCGCGCCAGTGACAAGGACGTGCCCCTGCGCGAAGACATCCGCTTCCTGGGCCGGCTGCTGGGCGATTGCGTGCGCGAGCAGGAAGGCGAATCGGCCTTCGAGCTGGTCGAGACCATCCGCCAGACCGCCGTGCGCTTTCGCCGCGAGAACGACCGCGCCGCCGGCGCGGAGCTGGATCGCCTGCTCAAGCGCCTGTCGCGCGACCAGACCAACTCGGTGGTGCGCGCCTTCAGCTATTTCTCGCACCTGGCCAATATCGCCGAGGACCAGCACCACAACCGCCGCCGGCGCGTGCATGCGCTGGCCGGATCGCCGCCGCAGCCGGGCAGCCTGGCGCACGCGCTGCAGGCCATCGACGCGGCTGGCGTGACCGGCAAGGCACTACGCAAGTTCTTCGACGAAGCGCTGATCGTGCCGGTGCTGACCGCGCACCCAACAGAAGTCCAGCGCAAGAGCATTCTCGACGCCGAGCGCGAGATCGCCCGCCTGCTGGCCGAGCGCGACCTGCCCATGACCGCGCGTGAGCGCGATCACAACACCGCGCTGTTGCGCGCGCGCGTCACCACGCTGTGGCAGACCCGCATGCTGCGCAATACGCGGCTGATGGTGGTGGACGAAATCGAGAATGCGCTGTCCTACTACCGCACCTGCTTCCTGCGCGGCATCCCGCAACTGATGAGCGAGCTGGAAGAAGACATCGCCGCGGTGTTTCCCGCCGCGCGCAAGAGCAAGGCTGCGCCGGCGGCCTCTACCCAGCTCGCGCCCTTCTTCCAGATGGGCTCCTGGATCGGCGGCGACCGCGACGGCAACCCCAATGTCACCGCCGACACGCTGCAACACGCCGCGAGCCAGCAATCGTCGCTGATCCTGGAGTGGTACCTGGACGAAGTCCACGCGCTGGGCGCCGAACTGTCGATGTCGAGCCTGATGGTAGAGGCCAGCCCGGAACTGCTGGCGCTGGCCGAAGCCTCGCCCGACCACTCCGAGCATCGCGCCGACGAGCCGTACCGCCGCGCACTGATCGGCATCTATGCGCGCCTGGCGGCAACCTGCCAAGCCGTCACCGGGCAGGCCGCGCCACGCCATCCGGTGGCCGACTCCGCGCCCTATGCCGACGCGCAATCCTTTGCCGCCGACGTGCAGGTCGTGATCGACTCGCTGCGCGCGCACCACGGCGAGGCGCTGGCGCGCACCCGCATCGACGCGCTGGCCAAGGCCATCGCCGTGTTCGGCTTCCACCTGGCCTCGATCGACATGCGCCAGGTGTCCGACGTGCACGAGGCGGTGATCGCGGAACTGTTCGCCGCAGCCGGGGTTGAAGCCAACTATGCCGGCCTGACGGAAGCCCGCAAGCAGGAACTGCTGCTGGCCGAGCTGCGCCAGCCGCGCCTGCTGACGCTGCCCTGGCATGCCTATTCCGAGCAGACCCGCAGCGAGCTGGCCATCCTGAACATGGCGCGCGAACTGCGCGGCCGCTACGGCGCACGCGTGGCCCGCAACTACATCATCTCGCACACCGAGACGCTGTCCGACCTGGTCGAAGTGCTGCTGCTGCAGAAGGAAACCGGCATGCTGCACGGCACGCTGGGCAGCAAGACCAACCCAGCGCGCCCGGAACTGATGGTGATCCCGCTGTTCGAGACCATCGAGGACTTGCGCAACGCCGCCGGCATCATGCAATCGCTGCTGGAGCTGCCGGGCTTTGCCTCGGTGATCGCCCACCATGGCGGCGAGCAGGAAGTGATGCTGGGCTACTCCGACTCCAACAAGGACGGCGGCTTCCTCACCTCCAACTGGGAGCTGTACAAGGCCGAGCTGGCACTGGTGCAGGTGTTCGAGGCGCGCCGCGTGAAGCTGCGTCTGTTCCACGGCCGCGGCGGCACCGTTGGCCGCGGCGGCGGCCCGACCTACCAGGCCATCCTGTCGCAGCCACCGGGCACGGTCAACGGGCAGATCCGCCTGACCGAGCAGGGCGAGATCATCAACAGCAAGTTCGCCAACGCCGAGATCGGCCGGCGCAACCTGGAAACGGTGATCGCCGCCACGCTGGAAGCCTCGCTGCTGCCGACGCAGAACGCGCCGAAGGACCTGGCGACGTTCGAGGCCGTGATGCAGCAACTCTCGGATCGCGCGTTCACGTCGTATCGCCACCTGGTGTACGACACGCCCGGCTTCAAGGACTACTTCTTCGCCACCACGCCGATCACCGAGATCGCCGACCTCAACCTGGGTTCGCGCCCGGCCTCGCGCAAGCTGATGGACAAGAAGCAGCGCCGCATCGAAGACCTGCGCGCGATTCCCTGGGGCTTTTCCTGGGGCCAGTGCCGCCTGCTGCTGCCGGGCTGGTACGGCTTTGGCAGCGCGGTCAAGGCACTGCTGGACGAAGCGCCGGACGAGCGTGCGCACAAGGCCGCCGTGGCCACGCTGCGCCGCATGGTCAAGACCTGGCCGTTCTTCACCACGCTGCTGTCCAATATGGATATGGTGCTGGCCAAGACCGACCTGGCCGTGGCCTCGCGCTACGCGCAGCTGTGCGAAGACGCCGTGCTGCGCAAGACGGTGTTCGCGCGCATCAGCGCCGAGTGGCACCTGACGTGCGAGATGCTGGCCCTGATCACCGGCCGCCAGGAGCGCCTCGCCGACAATCCGCTGCTGGCGCGTTCCATCAAGAACCGCTTCGCCTACCTGGATCCGCTCAACCACTTGCAGGTGGAATTGCTCAAGCGCTACCGCTCGGGCAAGGACGGTGACGACATCCGCGTGCGGCGCGGCATCCACCTGACCATCAACGGGGTGGCCGCGGGCCTGCGCAACAGCGGCTGAGGCGAGGCTGCGCGCACTGCGCAAAAAGACCGCCATGGTGGCTGGCACCATGGCGGGGAACCCGTCCGGCCAGCAGGCCGGACGGCGCAGAGTGTGGCTCGCCAACCGATATTGGCGGCCAGGCCTCAGCCGACGAACGCGCCCGGCACCGGGTCTTCGCCGAGCACCGAGAGCAGGATGGCCCAATGCATCGCTTCGTCACCCAGGATGCTGCCGGCGGCCTTGGTCAGCTCGCGATTGTGGAAGTTCGGCAATACGCCCAGGTAGGCCGCGGTGGCACCCTTCTCCAGGCCGGCGGCAAAGCGCAGCACATCGGCCTGGGTCTTCAGCTGGTCGGTCGGGAAACCGTATTCACCCGGCTTTTTGGTCATCACGGGGCTGCCGCCCATCTTGGACACCGTGCCCGCCAGCACCTGTGCATGTGCCTTGTGGTGCGTCTGGAACTTGACTGCGGTTTCCAGCACGGGCTTTTGCAGCAAACCGCTCTCGGCGCCAACCTGATAGGCTGCGATGGCCTGGTATTCCAGCCCGAGGGCGACATTGAGAATGGCGATATCGTCCTTGGTGCTGCCGGACTGAACTTGCGCCCAGGCTGGCATCGACTCGCCCAGGCTCATCACCGCCAGCGATCCCAGCGCGAATAGGCCGGGGACTTTCAGCAAGCCGCGCCGGCGCGCATCCGGCGCAACAAGGATGCGGCTGTCCGTGTCCTCGCCGGCCTGGCGTTCGTGCTGCGCGGTGCTCGACTGCATGCGTTCCATGGTGTTCTCCTGTCTAGGGGTGGATGGCGCCTTCATGGGGTCGCATGCGCTCGGATGCGGCTTGCATCGCGGCGGCAACGGCGGCGCCTGTTTCTTCTACGCGCGCCATTGGCAATCGGATGCAGCGATCCTTCGCATGCCGCACGCAAGCCGTGCCTATAATCCGGGAACGTCACTTGCTGATATCCGCCCCCGGTGCCCTCCTCCCCCGCCGATTCCTCATTTGCCCCCAGGCCGGCCGACGCCGACCTGCTTGCCGCATTGCTGCAAGGCGCGGCCATGGGAGACCGGCACGCCTTGCGGCAGCTCTACGACCAGACCGCGACGAAACTGTTTGGCCTCGCGCTGCGTATAACCAACAGACACGATTGGGCGGAGGATGTGGTGCAAGAGAGTTTCGTCAGCATCTGGCATCACGCCGGCGACTACCGGCCGCACCTGGCTGCACCGATGACCTGGATGACAGCCATCGTGCGCAACCGGGCGCTGGATTGCCTGCGCCGCCAGGCTGCTGCCCGCACCAGCCAGACCGTGGAGCTGGACGACAACCTTGGCGAGTGGCTGGCCGACGAAGCGGCCGGCCCGGCGGAACTTGCGCTCGCCAGCCAGCAAGCACGGGCGTTGAACCAGTGCCTGCAGCGGCTGGAACAGTCGCAGCGGCAGGCTATCTCGCTGGCCTACCTGAAGGACATGAGCCATAGCGAGTTGTCCGAACAATTGCAGGTGCCGCTTGGCACCATCAAGTCATGGATACGGCGCGGCCTGGAGCGCCTGCGCACGTGCCTGGAAAGCCTGTCATGAACCTCAGCCGTCATCCCGACCTGATCGACCGCCTTGCCGCGCAGTACGCGCTGGGTGTGTTGCGCGGGGGCGCGCGCCGCCGGCTGGAGACGCTCGCCCGCGAGGAACCCGCGATCCGCGCCGCCATCGGCCACTGGCAGTCCAGGCTGTCAGGCCTTGCCGAACTCCAGCCTGCCTCGGCACCGGTGGATAAGGTGTGGTGCGGGATCGAACAACGGCTGGGCTGGCAAGCCATGAAGGCGCCCGGCGCGGCCGGCCCAGCCGGTGCGCCACCCGTAGCCTGGTGGCAACGGCTGTGGGCCGCCCCCGGCTTCTGGCGCGGCGCCACCATGGCGACCGCCGCGCTGGCCGCCGTGGCCATCGGCCTCAACGTGCGGATGGCCCGCCAGCTGGACACTGCACCACTGGTCAACGCGGTGGCCGTGCTCAACGACGATCGGGCCCAGGCCGCTGTGCTTGTGACCTGGGATGCACGTTCGCAAGCGCTTACCCTGCGCCGCCTGGATCACCTGCCACTGAACGATGCGCAGGCCCTGCAGCTTTGGGCCCTCCCGGCAGGCGGCAAGCCGCAGTCGCTCGGCGTGATCGGGCACCAGCGCCAGCTGCGCCTGGCGCTCGCCCAGGCGCTGGGCAAGGTGCCGGCGCTGGCCATCAGCGTGGAGCCGCGCGGCGGCTCGCCCGACCCCAACGGCCCCACCGGGCCGGTGGTGTTCAAGGGCCAGGTCATCGACAACACCTTGTAGGGCGGGCCCGGAGGCCCTCCCGGACCCGCTACCGTCTGCGTGGGGCCCGGCAGCGATATAATCGTGGTTTCCCCGAATTCTCTCGTTCGCCCCGCGGCCCGCCGCCGGCTTGCGAGCTAACCCAGCCTTACCGCCCATGACCTCCCAACTTGCCAAGAAAGGCGAAGCCTGGTCCGCCCGCTTCTCCGAACCGATGTCCGACCTGGTGAAGCGCTACACCGCTTCGGTGTTCTTCGACAAGCGCCTGGCTCTGTTCGACATCCAGGGTTCGCTGGCGCACGCCGCCATGCTGGCCAAGCAGGGAATCATCGCCGAGGCCGACCGCGCCGAGATCGAGCGCGGCATGACGCAGATCCGTGGCGAGATCGAGGCCGGCGGCTTCGAGTGGAAGCTCGACCTGGAAGACGTCCACCTGAATATCGAAGCGCGCCTGACCGCGCTGGTCGGCGACGCCGGCAAGCGCCTGCACACCGGCCGCTCGCGTAACGACCAGGTCGCTACCGATATCCGCCTGTGGCTGCGCAGCGAGATCGACACCATCATCGGCCTGCTGGGCGCGCTGCGCGGCGCGCTGCTGGACCTGGCCGAAAAGAACGCCGACACCATCCTGCCGGGCTTCACCCACCTGCAGGTGGCCCAGCCGGTCACCTTCGGCCACCACCTGCTGGCCTACGTGGAAATGTTCACGCGCGACGCCGAGCGCATGGCCGACTGCCGCCGCCGCGTTAACCGCCTGCCGCTGGGCGCCGCCGCGCTGGCCGGCACCAGCTACCCGATCGACCGTGAGTTCGTCGCGCAGCAACTGGGCTTCGACGGCGTGTGCCGCAACTCGCTGGACGCCGTCTCCGATCGCGACTTCGCCATCGAATTCTGCGCCGCCGCCGCGCTGGTGATGACCCACATCTCGCGCTTCTCCGAGGAACTGGTGATCTGGATGAGCCCGCGCGTGGGCTTTATCGATATCGCCGACCGCTTCTGCACCGGTAGCTCGATCATGCCGCAGAAGAAGAACCCGGACGTGCCCGAACTGGCGCGTGGCAAGACCGGCCGCGTCAACGGCCACCTGATCGGCCTGTTGACCCTGATGAAGGGCCAGCCCCTGGCGTACAACAAGGACAACCAGGAAGACAAGGAGCCGCTGTTCGACACGGTCGACACCGTGGCCGACACGCTGCGCATCTTCGCCGACATGGTGCCGGGCATCTCGGTCAAGCCGGACGCCATGCGCGCCGCCGCGCTGCAAGGCTACGCCACCGCCACCGACCTGGCCGACTACCTGGTCAAGCACGGCCTGCCCTTCCGCGATGCCCACGAAGCCGTGGCCCACGCGGTGCGCGCCTGCGACGACCGCCGCTGCGACCTGGCCGACCTGACCGTGGCCGAGCTGCGCGAAGTCACCGGCCTGGGCGACAAGGCCGCGCTGATCGGCGATGACGTGCATGCGGTGCTGACGCTGGAAGGCTCGGTCGCGGCGCGTAACCATATCGGCGGCACCGCGCCGGCGCAGGTGCGCGCGGCCATTGCCGCGGCGCGCGCCACGCTTTAAACGCAAACTGCGGATTAAATGCAGCGCAGCGTGCCAACGTAAGTTTCACGTAAGTTTTGTTCTGAAAGAAAGCCGCCAGGGCAGGCCCCTGGCGGCTTTTTTTATTGTCTTCCGGCGCTTCTGATTTTTGCGCGATGCGGTAGGTATTAGCCCCAAGCGCCGAAGCATTTTGTTACAGATAAACTAATCGCCGCAAAAACAGGGGAGACAACCCATGTATTACTTGCTTGGTCTGTCACGACAGATCGACAGGTTGAATCAGCACACGGGCAGGCTTGCAAACATCATGATCCTGCTGTCGTGCCTGATCAGCGCAGGCAACGCCCTGCTGCGTTACGGCTTCAACCTCAGCGACAATTGGCCGCTCGAGCTGCAGTGGTACATGTTTGCCATCGCGGTGATGTTCGGCGCCTCCTACACCTTCCAGCGCAACGAACACGTGCGCGTCGACCTGATCTACGGCAACGTATCGGAACGCGCCCAACACTGGATCGACATCTTCGGGATCATCTTCTTCCTGCTGCCTTCGTGCGTGCTGTTTGCCTGGCTGTCGTGGGAATCGCTGTTCCTGCCCTCGTGGCGCATCCTCGAGCAATCCGGTAACTCCGGCGGCCTGCCGCGTTACCCGATCAAGCTGGTGGTGCCCCTCGGCTTCGCCCTGCTTGCCTTGCAGGGCGTGTCCGAGCTGATCAAGCGCATCGCCGCCCTCAAGGGCCTCGTGCGCATCGAATCGAAATACGAGAGGCCGGTGCAATGATTCCATTGGAATATATGCCGCCGCTGATGTTCGGCGGCCTGGTGGTATTCATGCTGATCGGCTTCCCGGTCGCATTTTCGCTGTCGGCGGTGGGTCTTGCCTTCGGTATCCTGGCCATTCAGTTCGGCTACTTCCCGGTCAGTTTCCTGCAAGCGGTGCCCAGTCGCGTGTTCGGCAGCGTGCTGGCCAACGAGTTGCTGCTCGCCATCCCGTTCTTCACCTTCATGGGGGCGATACTGGAGAAGTGCGGGCTGGCCGAGGACATGCTGGACTCCATGGGCCAGTTGTTCGGCCCGGTGCGCGGCGGCCTGGGCTACTCGGTCATCATCGTGGGCTTCATCCTCGGCGCCATCACCGGCACCGTGGCGGCCCAGGTGATCGCCATGGCGATGATCTCGCTACCGGTCATGATGCGCTACCGCTACAACATGAAGTACGCCACGGGCGTGCTGGCGGCGTCGGGCACCATCACGCAGCTGGTGCCGCCGTCGCTGGTGCTGGTAGTGCTGGCCGACCAGCTCAAGACGCCGATGGGCAGCGCCGACGTGGGCAGCATGTACCTGGGCGCCTGGGGCCCGTCGGTGATCCAGATCGCGCTGTTCGCGCTTTATACCTTCGTGCTGACGCGCATCAAGCCTCACTGGCTGCCGCCGGTGCCAGTGGAAGAACGCACGTTGCGCGGCTGGCCGCTGTGGCGCAAATGCCTGCGCGGCATCATTCCCTGCGCAGTGCTGATCTTCCTGGTGCTGGGCACGATCATGCTGGGCATCGCCACGCCGACCGAATCCGGCGCCATGGGCGCGGTCGGCGCGCTGGTACTGGCGGTGCTGCGCGACCCCGGCTTCGGCAAGCTCGACCGCAATATCTATCGTATCGGCCTTGCCGCCACCGGCGTGGCCATCATCGCCGGCACCGTCGCGTTCGGCTCGCATGCCTTCCGCATTCCGCTGGCAGTGGTCTACCTCGTGATCACGTGGCTACTGCTGCGCGCCGGGCAACTGACCGCGCTGCGCGGGCTGATCATCGAGGCTTACCAGTCCACGGCGCGCATCACCGCCATGGTGGTGTTCATCCTGATCGGTTCCACCTGCTTCTCGGTGGTGTTCCAGGGCGTGGATGGCGGTGCCTGGGTGGAGCATATGTTCACCTCGCTGCCGGGCGGCTGGATCGGCTTCCTGCTGGTGGTCAACCTGTTCATCTTCTTCCTGGCCTTCTTCCTGGACTTCTTCGAGATCGCCTTCATCGTGGTGCCGATGCTGGCGCCCGTTGCGGTCAAGGTGCTGGCGCCGGTGGTCGCAGATTCGATGGGCGGCAACCCGGAGGCGGCAGCCACCGCGGCGCTGGTGTGGTTCGGCGTGATGCTGTGCGTGAACATGCAGACCTCCTTCATGCACCCGCCCTTCGGCTTCGCGCTGTTCTACCTGCGCGGCATTGCGCCCAAGGAAGTGAAGAGCTCCGACATCTACTGGGGCGCGCTGCCATGGGTCGGCCTGCAGATGATCATGGTTGTGCTGGTGATGTTCTGGCCCGGCCTGGTGACGATGTTCCTGGACAAGGGATCGTTGCACCATAGCAATGCGGCAGAGGTCACGATTCCGCTGGGGGGCGAGAGCCCGGGCGGTGCGGCCTCGGTGCCGGCGCCTGTGCCGGGCGGCCGTAGCGAGCCTGGCACGCTGGAGTTGCCGGCGGCGCCGGCCGACAGCGAGCCCGCCACGCCGCAGTTCGAGTTCGACAAGAAGAAGTAGCAGTAGCAAGAGAAAGCGCCGGCGGATTCGGTCGCCGGCATGGACAAAGGCCTCGGGTTCCGTTCAAACCCGAGGCCTTTTTTGATTTCCGGGGTTGCCCCCCGCATCTTGTCCGCTTAGTTCAGGTCACGGCAGCAGCAGGATAGCGCCCGTGGTCGCGCGCGCCTCGGCCACCCGATGCGCCTCGGCCACCTGCTCAAGCGGGAAGCGCGCGCCAATCGCGGCCCGGATCGCGCCCTGCCCGATCGCCTGGAACACATCCGCCGCGTTGGCACGGAACGTCTGCGCATCGGCGTTGTGCGGGAACACCGATGGCCGTGTCAGGAACAGGCAGCCCTTCTTGCTGAGCAGTTCCGGCTCGAACGCCGGCACGGGCCCCGAGGCGGCGCCGTAGAGCGCCACCAGCCCGAATGGCGCCGCGCAGTCCAGCGAGCCCATAAAAGTATGCTTACCCACCGAGTCATAGACCACGCGCGCCTTGCGCCCGCCGGTGGCGGCAACCACCTGCTCCACCCAGTCCGCCTGCGAATAGTTGATGGCGACGTCGCACCCGGCCGCGCGGGCCACTTCGCACTTCTCGGCCGAGCCGGCGGTGCCGATCACGGTGGCGCCGAGCGCCTTGGCCCAGCTGCTGAGGATCTGCCCTACGCCGCCCGCGGCGGCATGCACCAGCACGATGTCGCCGGATTGCACGGGATGAGTCTTGCGCACGAGGTATTGCGCGGTCATGGCCTTGAAGAAGATCGCCGCCGCGGTGAAGTCGTCGATGCTGTCGGGCAGCTTGACCAACTTGTCGGCGGGCACGTTGCGCCGGCTGGCGTAGGCGCCGATGCCAGCGTGCATGTAGACCACGCGGTCGCCTTCGCGCAGGGCGGTCACGCCCTCGCCTACCGCTTCGACCACGCCGGCGGCTTCATGGCCCAGCCCGGTCGGCGACGGCAGCGGGTACTTGCCCGAGCGCTGGTAGACGTCGATGTAGTTGAAGCCGATGGCGGTCTGGCGCAACCGCACCTGGCCGGCCGCCGGCGCGGGCAACCCGGCATTCACCAGGCGCATCACTTCGGGGCCGCCGAACTCCGTCAATTCCACCACGCGTGCTGATGTCATTTCCACTCCGTCGAGGTTGCATGGATTTGTGAGCGCCACTCTATCGCAATCTCGCGCGACGCGTCGGCCGTGCGCAAGGCATGGGCGCACCAGAAAAAAGGCCTCGCACGCGCGAGGCCCTCTTCCTTGACGCCAGCCTGCGTTACTTCACGCAGTCGACGAAATACGCCTTGCCACCACCTTCGACCTCTTCCTCGACCAGGCCGTGGATGTCGGTCTCGAAGCCGGGGAACAGCTTGTTGAACTCGCGTGCGAACTTCAGGTACTGCACGATGATGCGGTTGAAGCGCTCGCCCGGGATCAGCAGCGGAATGCCCGGGGGGTAAGGCGTGAGCAGGATGGCGGTGACGCGGCCTTCCAGTTCGTCGACGGCCACGCGCTCGATCTCGCGGTGCGCCATCATGGCCCACGCGTCCGACGGCTTCATCGCCGGTTCCATGTCCGACAGGTACATCTCGGTGGTCACGCGGGCCACGTCATTGGCCTTGTAGACGCTGTGGATCGCGTCGCACAGGTCGCGCAGGCCGAGCTTTTCGTACTGAGGATGCTTGCCGACGAATTCCGGCAGCACGCGCCACAGCGGCTGGTTCTGGTCGTAGTCGTCCTTGAACTGCTGCAACTCGGTCACCAGCGAGTTCCAGCGGCCCTTGGTGATGCCGATGGTGAACATGATGAAGAACGAGTACAGCCCGGTCTTCTCGATGATGATGCCGTGCTCGGCCAGGTATTTGGTGACGATGGCCGCGGGGATGCCGCGGTCGCTGAACTCGCCGTCCACGTCCAGGCCCGGGGTGATGATGGTGGCCTTGATCGGGTCGAGCAGGTTGAATCCGTCGGCCAGGTCGCCGAAGCCGTGCCAGCGTTCGTTGGCCTTGAGCATCCACTCTTCGCGGTCGCCGATGTCGTCCTCGGCCAATGCCTCGGGACCCCACACCTTGAACCACCAGTCGCCGTTGTTGCCGGCATCGTAGTCGCCTTCGACCTTGCGCATGGCGCGGCGGAAGTCCATCGCTTCCTGGATGCTTTCTTCGACCAGCGCGGTGCCGCCCGGGGCTTCCATCATCGCCGCCGCCACGTCGCACGAGGCAATGATCGAGTACTGCGGGCTGGTGGACGTGTGCATCAGGTACGCCTCGTTGAACCGGTAGCGGTCCAGCTTGCGCGTGTCCGAATCCTGCACGAGGATCTGCGAGGCCTGCGACAGGCCGGCCAGCAGCTTGTGCGTGGACTGCGTGGCGAACACCAGCGCGTCCTTGCTGCGCGGGCGGTCGCGGCCGATCGCGTGCATGTTGTGATAGAAGTCGTGGAATGCCGCGTGCGGCAGCCAGGCTTCGTCGAAATGCAGCGTGTCGATCTCGGTGGCCAGCATTTCCTTGATCTGTTCGGCGTTGTACAGCACGCCGTCATAGGTGCCCTGGGTGATGGTCAGGATGCGCGGCTTCTGGTTCTTGGCCTGGCTGGCGAACGGGTGCGCGGCAATCTTGCGGCGGATGGTCTCGGGATCGAACTCGCTCTTCGGGATCGGGCCGATGATGCCGTAGTGATTGCGCGTGGGCATCAGGAACACGGGAATCGCGCCCGTCATCATGATCGCGTGCAGGATCGACTTGTGGCAGTTGCGGTCCACCACCACGATGTCGCCCGGCGCCACGTTGGCATGCCACACCATCTTGTTCGAGGTGGATGTGCCGTTGGTGACGAAGTACATGTGGTCGGAGTTGAAGATGCGCGCGGCATTGCGCTCCGAGGCCGCCACCGGGCCGGTGTGGTCGAGCAGCTGGCCAAGCTCATCGACGGCATTGCAGACGTCGGCGCGCAGCATGTTCTCGCCGAAGAACTGGTGGAACACCTGGCCAACCGGGCTCTTCAGGAACGCCACGCCGCCGGAGTGCCCCGGGCAGTGCCACGAGTAGGAGCTGTCCTGCGCGTAGGCGATCAGCGCCTTGAAGAACGGCGGCGCCAGCGAATCCAGGTAGACCCGGGCTTCGCGGATGATGTGGCGCGCGACGAATTCCGGCGTGTCCTCGAACATGTGGATGAAGCCGTGCAGCTCGCGCAGGATATCGTTGGGGATATGCCGCGAGGTGCGCGTCTCGCCGTACAGGAAGATGGGCAGGTCGGTGTTGCGGCGGCGCACTTCGTTGACAAAGGCGCGCAGCTTCTCGATGGCCGCGGCTTCGGGCCGGTCGTCTTCGCTGACGAACTCGTCGTCGTCGATCGACACGATGAACGAGGAGGCGCGGCTGGACTGCTGGGCGAAGGAGGTCAGGTCGCCATAGCTGGTCAGGCCCATCACCTCCATGCCTTCTTGCTCGATGGCCTGCGCCAGCGCGCGGATGCCCGAGCCGGAAATGTTCTCGGAGCGGAAGTCTTCATCGATGATGATGACGGGGAAGCGGAATTTCATTTGGCATCCTTGGACGGCAAGAAGGACTTGAGCCACATGGCCCGGGGATTCGTCCCCCTGGGTCGGCATGTGGCTCGACGTTCAGGCTTGGCGCGCGGCCCCCGGGGTCTCCCGTAACACCGCAACGCGCGCATTGTATGCGATCAGGTCTTCGGCAGTGTGACACCTTGCTGACCCTGGTACTTGCCACCGCGATCGCGGTAGGAAGTCTCGCAGATCTCGTCGCTCTCGAAGAACAGCACCTGGGCACAGCCTTCACCGGCGTAGATCTTGGCAGGCAGCGGCGTGGTGTTCGAGAACTCCAGCGTCACATAGCCTTCCCATTCCGGCTCGAACGGGGTCACGTTGACGATGATGCCGCAGCGCGCGTAGGTGCTCTTGCCCAGGCAGATGGTCAGCACGCTGCGCGGAATGCGGAAATACTCCATCGTGCGGGCCAGCGCGAAGGAGTTCGGCGGGATGATGCAGACATCGCCCTTGAAGTCGACAAAGGACTTTTCGTCGAAGTTCTTCGGATCGACGATGGTGCTGTTGATATTGGTGAAGATCTTGAATTCGTCGGCGCAGCGGATGTCGTAGCCGTAGCTCGAGGTGCCGTACGAAACGATCTTGCGGCCGTCTTCTTCCCGTACCTGGCCGGGCTCGAAGGGCTCGATCATGCCGTGCTGTTCCGCCATGCGGCGGATCCACTTATCGGATTTGATGCTCATAGGGGTATCGGGATGAACAAATGAGGGCAGGCTCGGACGCGGTCCATGCTGACCGGGAACACTGCTCGCATTTGCTCACAGGCGCGCCGGACCTGCCGGGGCCTTGCGATGGGCCGCATTGTACAACCAAAATCCGGCATCACCGCCCTAAATGCCGCCCCGGCCCCACAACGGGCCATCCGCCCCCGGGCGTCAGGCCGTGGCTTGCTCCGGCAACTGGTGCCGGAAGCGTTCGCGGCCGGTGTAGAGCAGGAAGTGGCGCCCCGTGCACCGGGCAAAGAGAGCCAGGTTGACGCGCCGGGCCATCTGGTAGCCCATCTGCGTGACGCCCGAGCGCGACAGCAGGAAGGGAATGCCCATCTGGGCGCCCTTGATCACCATCTCCGAAGTCAGCCGCCCGGTGGTGTAGAACACTTTGTCGGCGCCGCTCATGCCTTCGAGCCACATCAGCCCCGCGATGGCATCCACGGCGTTGTGCCGGCCCACATCCTCGATGAACATCAGCAGCTCGCGCCCGCGGAACAGTGCGCAGCCATGCACGGAGCCCGCCTGTTTGTAGACCGACTGCTGCAGCCGGATGGTGTCGACGATGCCGTATAGCGTTTCCTGGTCTAGGGTGGCGTCGTCCGGCAGCCGGATGTTGTCCACTTCGTCCAGCAACGAGCCAAACACGGTGCCCTGGCCACAGCCGGTGGTCACCACCCGGCGCGCCGTGCGCGCCTCGATGCGATCCACGCCCGTGCGGGTCGTGACGGCGGCGGATTCGGTCTCCCAGTCGACCTGGATCGCAGCGATATCCTCGACCGATTCGACCAGGCGCTGGTTGCGCAGGTAACCCAGCACCAGGGCCTCGGGCGCCCCGCCCAGCGTCATCAGCGTCACCAGTTCGCGCTTGTCCAGGTAGACCGTCAGCGGGCGCTCGCCGGGCAGGAAGGCCTGCCGCAAGCGCCCCTGCTCGTCGACCACCTCGACCTCTTCGATCAAGGGGACGCACGCGTGGGTCATTTTAGGGCGCAGGGGCATGGGCGTTGGGGATACGGGATGGGCGGCGCGCGCCGGGAACCGCCGGCCCGCGCTGCCCCGCCCCATCCGTCAGGACTTGGCGATCACGCCGCAAGCAATGCGGCCGCCGGAGTTGCCGGTGGGCTGGGTCTTGTAGTCGTCCGGGTCCTTGTGGACGACCACCGCGCGGCCAACCAGGCTGGCTGGGCCCGGGGCCAAGGTCACGCCGGTCAGCTCGAAGCTGGCCTGGGCGCGGCCGGTGGCGTCGGCCTTGAGGTTGTTGATGTCACCGGCATGATGGTCGGGCATCGACATCGAGCCGTGTGACTTGGCCGTCGGGTTGAAGTGGCCGCCCGCGCTCAGGGCGTCGGGGGCCGAGCAGTCGCCCTTCTCGTGCACGTGAAAGCCGTGCTCGGTATTGGGCGGCAGGCCGGTTACGTCGGCCTTGACCAGCACCATGTCACCGCGCTGGGTGAAGGTGATGCTGCCCTGCGTCGCGGTGCCGCTCTTGGACGCCAGCGCGGCGACCGCGGTATCCGAACCGCCCATCCCCATGCCCCCGCAGCCGGCCAGAGTGCCTGCCAGGGTGCCCGCTACAGCCAGACCGAAAAGTACACGTACACGCTTCATGCCGAACCTCCTCTCACGGTGATGTCCGGGGCGATTGTACCGCTCCCGTGCCCGGCGCTGCGGCCGGTTTGTGATCCGAAGGCGTGGCAGCGGGTGCAGTGGAAGGCCCTCCAGCAGTGCTTGCAGCGGCTTGCTCAGCCGGCGCTTGCGCCACGAACGGGCCCGGATCGGCGCACGGCGCGGCCGTGGCAGCCGCCGGCACCGCCTTGCCTTTGGCTTGCATGTCGCTGTAGTAGTGCGCCGCCGCCTTGTCTTGCGCTCGGCAGAGCTGATAAGCGGCCACCTTGTCGGCCCAGCCGGCGCGCGCCTTGGCCTCGTCGGCCTTGAGCTTTTGCGCCTCCGTGGGCGGCGGCAGCTTGGCCAGGGCACCTGTGCCGCCAAGGGCCAGGGCGAGCACCAGCAGAATGCGGTTCATGGATCGGGCTCCTCGTTGGGGATCGGCCGTGCGTGCTCAGACTTCGCCAGGGCTGGCCCGGCCGCCAGCGCGCTCGCCCGGCTCCGGCTCGGCCGCGCGCTGCGCGGGGATCTTGCCTGCCTTGATATCGTCGTACCAGAGCTCGTGGTGCTCCTTGGCCCAGGCCTCATCGACCCAGCCGTCACGCATGGCGCGGTAGGCCCCTTCCATGCCGATGGTACCCATGTAGATATGGCCGCAGGCCATGGCGATCATCAGCACCGCCGCGATGCCATGGATGACGTTGGCAACCTGCATGGTGGCGCGGTAGAAATCCATGCCGGGCACGATCATGTCGAGCACCCAGCCGGAGGCCGACAGGATCAGGCCGAAGACCACCAGCCCGCCCCAGAACCAGGCCTTCTCGCCAGCGTTGAAGCGCCCGCTTGGCACATGCTTGCCAGACACGAGCCCGCCGAGCTTGATGAGCCACTGCCAGTCCTCCCGGGCGGGGAAGTTGTCGCGCACGAAGATCACGAAGCCGACGATCACCGACAAGGTAAAGACCGGGCCGACGATGTTATGGACGTTCTTCAGCAGGTAGGTGAGCCAGCCGAACAAGGTGTGGCCCATCAGGGGCAGCAGGAAATGCTTGCCGAACAGCATCACGATGCCCGAGACCGCCAGCGTGACGAATGAAATCGCCATGGTCCAGTGCACCATGCGCTCCAGCGGCGTAAAGCGCTGGATCATGCGGCCGGTACGCGGCGTCGTGAGCGGAATCGTGCCGCGCCAGAAGAAAAATGCCAGGATCGCGGCGGGCACCACCACGATCAGCCAGCCGCCCCAGACGGTGATCACCCCGTTGCGCAACAGGCGCCACTTCTGCCCGGTGCGCTGGATCAGCACCCCGGCTTCCTTGGCTGGCAGGCTGCTGTAGTGCGCCTGGTCGGAATTCGCTTCCCGCCAGACCGGTGCGTTGTTGCCCGGTTGATCCTTGCTACGCGCCTGCTGGGCCTGCGCCTCGGCTGCGATATCGCGGCGTGGCACGTTGAAGATGTTCTCGGAAGCAATGCCCGCGAAGGGCTGGGCCGGATGCGTGGCGGGGTTGTTGGCCTCGGCGGGCACGCCGGCCGCCTGCGGCGCGGAGGCGCTCTGGGCCGGGGCTTGGGCTTGCGCCCGCGCGGCCCCGGGCGGCGCCAGCAAGGCCAGCGCGCAGGCCACCCCCGCCAGATAGCGGAACCAGCCAGGATTGAGCGTCGGCTTCATATGCCCTCCATCGGGTCGGCCAGGGTGCGCCCCGGGCGTCGCATCGCCGCTGTCATGGCGTGCGGTTGTATTCGTTCTGGTACTGGTTGCGCTCGCGGATCTGGTTTTGCCAACTGGTCTTGTCGCCCGGTGTCCAGCCCTTGGCCACGAAGGGATCGCCCGGTGCGCCCTCGTACGCCGGCGCGTCGGATTTCTTGTGCGCCGCCGTGGCGGTCTGCGCGCGCTCGCCGCAGGCGGCCAGCGCGGTGCAGCCGGCGGCCAGCAGGATCAGCAAAAAGCGGGTCATGATGGCTGCGCTCCTGAAGCGGGTGGCGCGGCGGGCGGCGCCGCGCCCGCGCCCGCGGTACCCTGCGTGGCGCCCTTGTTGCCGTAAGCCGTGCCCCAGCCGAACACATCGCCGCCCTTGCCGCGCTTGATCACGCGGTTGCGCAGTATGTCGGCAATGACGTCGCCGTCGCCGCCCAGCAGCGCCTTGGTCGAGCACATTTCCGCGCACAGCGGCAGCTTGCCTTCGGCCAGCCGGTTGCGTCCGTATTTCTCGAATTCTTCGTCGCTGCCGTTTTTCTCCGGCCCGCCGGCGCAGAACGTGCACTTGTCCATTTTGCCGCGCACGCCGAAGGTCCCGGCGCTGGGGAACTGGGGAGCGCCGAACGGGCAGGCGTAGGAGCAGTAGCCGCAACCGATGCAGATGTCCTTGTCGTGCAGCACCACGCCGTCTTCGGTACGGTAGAAGCAGTCGACCGGGCACACCGCCATGCAAGGCGCGTCCGAGCAGTGCATGCACGCCACCGAGATCGATTTTTCGGCGCCGACGATGCCGTCGTTGACGGTCACCACGCGGCGCCGGTTGACGCCCCACGGCACCTCGTGCTCGTTCTTGCAGGCGGTGACGCAGCTGTTGCACTCGATGCAACGCTCGGCGTCACAGATGAATTTCATGCGTGCCATGGTCGTTCCTTGCCCTTGGTCTCTGTCCCTGCCGCCATCTCTGCCGCAATCTCTGCCACTAACTCTGTCGCTATCTCGATGTCGATGTCGATCACAACCGCATTCAGGTGAACCGTGCGATCTGGCAGATCGTGGTCTTGGTTTCCTGCATCATCGTCACCGAGTCATAGCCGTAGGTGGTGGCGGTGTTGATGGCCTCGCCGCGCACGATCGGCATCGCGCCCTCCGGGTAGTAGTCCTTCAGGTCCTTGCCCTGCCACCAGCCAGAGAAGTGGAACGGGATGAAGGCGGTATCCACGCCGACGCGCTCGGTCACCAGCGCGCGCACCTTGATGTGCGCGCCGGTGGGCGTGCTGACCCAGCAGTAGTCGCCGTTGCGGATGCCGCGATCGGACGCCGCGCGCGGGTTGATCTCGACGAAGTTCTCCTGCTGCAACTCGGCCAGCCACGGATTGGACCGGGTTTCCTCACCCCCGCCCTCGTACTCGACCAGGCGGCCGGAGGTGAGAATGATCGGGAACTTCTCGTAGAGCTTGTTCTCGACGTTGCGCTGCTGCAGCGACTTGTACAGCGTGGGCAGCCGCCAGAACGCCATCTTGTCGTCGTGCGTGGGGTACTTGGCGACCATGTCGGGCCGGGTGGAATACAGCGGCTCGCGGTGCTGCGGGATCGGGTCGGGGAAGTTCCACACGACGGCCCGCGCCTTGGCGTTGCCAAAGGGATGGCAGCCATGGTTCTTCAGCACCACGCGCTGGATGCCACCGGACAGATCCGTCTTCCAGTTCTTGCCCTCGGCCTTCTGCTTCTCGGCGTCCGTCAGCTCATCCCACCATCCCAGCTTCTTCAGCAGCACGTGGTCGAACTCCGGATAGCCGGTGGTAATGTCCGCGCCTTTCGAGTACGAGCCGTCCTCGGCCAGCAGGCTGACGCCATCGCGCTCCACGCCGAAGTTGGCGCGGAAGTTGCCGCCGCCGTCCATGACGTTGCGGCTGGTGTCATACAGGTTGGGCGAGCCGGGGTGCTTGAGCTCCGGCGTGCCATAGCACGGCCACGGCAGCCCAAAGTAATCGCCGGTCAGGTCGTAGCCGGTCAACGGATCCTTGCCGCCCAGGCAACGCAGCGTGCGCACGTCGAACTTCTCCATATTGCGCATATGCGACTTGAGCCGCTCGGGAGATTGCCCGGTGTAGCCGATGGTCCAGTTGCTGGCGTTGATCTCGCGCAGGATGGATTCGACTTCGGGCTCCATCCAGGTCCGGCCCGCGCGCTTGACCTCGTTGAGCTTGAAGTTCTTCGACAACTCCTTGCCAAAGCCGAGCCGGTCGGCGAAGGCCTGCATGATGGTGTGGTCCGGCATCGACTCGAACAGCGGCTCTATCACTTTCTCGCGCCACTGCAGCGAGCGGTTGGAGGCCGTGCAGGACCCGGTGGTCTCGAACTGCGTGCAGGCCGGCAGCAGGTAGACCGCGCGGTTCGGGTTGACCTTGTCGCCCTCTGCCGGCGGCATGTTGGCCATCGCGGCAGTGGCTGACGGATAAGGGTCGATCACCACCAGCAGGTCGAGCTTGTCGAGCGCCTTCTTCATCTCCAGGCCGCGCGTCTGCGAGTTGGGCGCATGGCCCCAGAAAAACACCCCGCGGACGTTGTTGTCCTGGTCGATCAGTTCAGGCTTTTCGGTAACGATATCGATCCAGCGCGACACCGTGGTGCCGGACTTCTCCATCATCGCCTGCGAGGCGTACTGCTTCTTGATCCATTCGTAGTCGACGCCCCACACCGCGGCGAAGTGCTTCCACGCCCCGGTGGCCAGGCCGTAGTAGCCCGGCAGGGAATCCGGGTTGGGGCCCACGTCGGTCGCGCCCTGCACATTGTCGTGGCCGCGGAAGATGTTGGCGCCGCCGCCCGACACGCCGATATTGCCCAGCGCCAGCTGCACCAGGCAGGAAGCGCGCACGATGGCGTTGCCGATGGTGTGTTGGGTCTGGCCCATGCACCACACCAGCGTGCTGGGCCGGTTCTTGGCCATGATCTCGGCAACCTGGCGGACCTGCGCCTCGGGCACGCCGCAGACTTCCTCGACCTTGTCCGGCGTCCACTTGGCGAGGACTTCCGCCTTGACCTTGTCCATGCCGTAGACGCGATCGTTGATGTACTTCTGGTCTTCCCAGCCGTTCTGGAAGATGTGGTACAGCACGCCGAACAGGAAGGCGATATCGGTGCCCGAACGGACCCGTACGTAGTGATCGGACTTCGCGGCCGTGCGGGTGTAGCGCGGATCGACCACGATCACCTTGCAGCCGTTCTCCTTGGCGTGCAGCAGGTGCAGCATCGACACCGGATGCGCCTCGGCCGCGTTGGAGCCGATATACAGCGCCGCGCGGGCGTTCTGCATATCGTTGTACGAGTTGGTCATTGCACCATAGCCCCAGGTATTGGCCACGCCGGCCACCGTGGTGGAGTGGCAGATGCGTGCCTGGTGATCGGTGTTGTTGGTGCCGAAGAAAGATACCCACTTGCGCAGCAGGTAGGACCCTTCGTTGCTGTGCTTGGAAGAACCGACGAAGAACATCGAATCCGGCCCGGTCTGCTGGCGGATCTCCTTCATCCTGGCGGTGATCTCGTCAAGCGCCTGGTCCCAGCCGATGCGCTGGTACTTGCCGTTGACCAGCTTCATCGGGTACTTCAGGCGGTACTCGCCGTGGCCGTGCTCGCGCAGCGCGGCGCCCTTGGCGCAGTGCGCGCCCATGTTGATCGGCGAATCGAAGACCGGGTTCTGGCGTACCCACACGCCGTTGTGCACCACGGCATCCACCGCGCACCCCACCGAGCAGTGGCCGCACACGGTACGGCGCACCACGATGTTGCCCTTGTCCTCGCCGCCGGCCGCCGCACCTGAAGCATCCGCGGCATCGGCCCGGCGCAACAGCGTCAGCTGCGAAGCCGCCAGCCCCGCGCCCACCCCGATGCCGGAGCGCTTGAGAAAGCTGCGCCGGTCCATGGTGGGCATGGCACCCGCCAGCCCGGCAGCCAGACGCTCGGAGAGCCGGCCGCCAGCGCGCTCGCCCGAGCCGCCAGCCAGTTGCGAAGATGCGCTGCCCTGCGCCGCGCGTTTGCGGGTCAAGATCATGTATCACCCCAGGATGGAAACGAGGTAGAGCGAGGCGTGCGCCAGGCGCGGCCACTCACACCAGCGTAGTCCGGTAGTACTTGCGAATATGCTCTGTGACCCGGTAACCGTCGCCGTCGGTCGACGTGACATCGGGAATGGCCGCCGCCAGGCTGGGCACGGCGGGCATGGCCGGACCGCGCGAAGTCAGCGCGGCGGCAGCGCCGGCAGCGGCAACGACCCCGGTGCCGGCAAGGAAGGCACGGCGCGCGGCCTTCGGCTGTTTGTCTTTCATTTGGGGGGCTCCTCGGCCGCTCCAGACCGATTACCAATCCTGTTATGAACGCTACTGCCTATTTTAGAATGATATGTGTCGAAAGACCATGACTCCCCGGGATTTCCATGATGGCAATCAAGAGCTTGCGTGCAATCAATGCATTTCCAGCGCGATCGCCTCGACCGCCATGAAGGCCTTCAGCAGCGCGGCCACGCGGGCGTAGAGGCACGCTTGCGGATGTGCCGCCGCGCTGTCGCACAGGGTTTCCACCCATGACTGCAGATGGCGCGAGAAAAAGTGCTGCTGCTCGGCAAGGTTGGACACGCCGGCGTCCTCGCCCGCCACCAGAAAGCGCATCACCTCGCACAATGTGGCGATGTGATCCTCGGTTTCGCTGACATTGTCCTGGCGCACCAGGCCATAGCGCGCCAGGTCGTCGCGCAGCGCCACCAGCGGGCGCTCATTGAGGAAGCCGGTCTGGTAGTAGGAGCCGTACAGCAGGACTTCCGGCTTGCCCACGCCGACGAACAATTGCTGGTATTCGTCGCTGGCTTGCTCGGCCGTGGTGACCGATGCTGCGTCGCACAAATCGTTCCAGGCGTCGCCCAGCGGCGTGGCGGCGTCCTCGCCGTGCGCGCGGTTGGCGGCGATATGGTGCAGCAGCGCGGCATCCGGCGCGCGATACAGCAGCGTAGCCAGCAGGCCGTACAGGTCTGCCCGGGCTGTGTCTTCTGCGTCGGGCGCCGCGTGGGCGACCGGAGGGATCAGCTGGATAGGCTGGAAATCTGTCATGTCGTGATGATTCTCAAGGATGGCCTGCTTGGCTACTGCAAGGCGTTGCCGCTGGCCTCGCCGCTGTTCTTTTCCATCATGTCGACGACGCGGCAATCGCCGCACATCTTCAGGCGCTCGGCGGCCTCGCCGGCAAACGCCGGGTGGCTCCCCAGCCGGGCCAGCATGGCGTGCACCATCTGGGCTGTGCCGAACGGCTTGGCGCAGCGAATGCAATGGAAGGGCTGGGTCTCGGCCAACGTCACGGTACGGCGCGCTTGCTCACCGGTGAGCAAGCGCGGCACCAGGGTGATGGCGTCTTCCGGGCAGGTCTTCTCGCACAAGCCGCACTGCACGCAGTTGCGCTCCAGCAAGCCCAGCACCGGCCGCTCGGGATTATCGCGCAGCGCTTGCGAGGGGCAAGCGCCAACGCAGGCCATGCACAGCGTGCAGCGCCCGGTGTCCACCGCCACCGCGCCCAGCGGCGCCCCGGCAGGCAGCGCAACGCTGGCGGCCGGGCGCGGCGCATTGCGCACGAGATGATCAAGCGCAAAATCCAGCGTCTCGCGCTTGGCGGCCGCCGCGTGGAACGCGGCGGGTGGCGCGGCTGGCCGGTTGCTCCCCGGCGCGGCCAGGGCCGATAGTTGCGCGTCCAGCGTGGCGGCATCCGGGCCATCCACCAGCGACAGGCATTCGCCGTCATAGCCGAGGCCCGCCAGAATGGCCTGCCCCACTGCTACCTGCGCGGCCAGCGCCGTACGGTATTGCGGGGCTTCGTCACCGGTGAGCATCACGGCGACGCGGCCCGCGCCCCAACAGATGGCCGCCAGCCACAACTCAAGCCCGCACGCGGCCGGGTGGAACAAGCCCACCGGAATCACATTGGGCAGCACGCCGTGGGCTTGGCCGGCGCGCGCGGCGCGGCCCAGCGCCAGGATGGGCGCATTGCCGTGTTCCTCGCCATGCAGCAACAGCGCAGCGTCGCGCCCGCCCGCAGCGCGGTAGGCCGAGATCAGGGTGCGCAAGCGCTCGCCGAGGTGATCCGGCTTGGGATAGGCATAGCTGATGGCGCCGCTCGGGCACACCGTGGTGCAGGCGCCGCAGCCCATGCACAGGTTCGGCGTGACCTCAATGCGGCCGCGCCCGTCGTGCCATTGCGAGTGGATCGCTTCGGTGGAGCAGATGTCGATACAGGCCGTGCAACCCGTGGTCTGGTTGCGGCCATGCGCGCAGAGTTTCTCCTTGTACTGGAAGAACTTCGGCTTCTCGAACTCGCCCACCAGCTGGACCAGCGTCAATGCCTGCGCCTGCTGGCGCAGCGCATCCGCGCCGGCGTACAGGTAGCCCTGCGGCGGCGCGTGCATGCGAAAGGCGGGCGTGTCGGCCAGGTCGAACACCAGGTCGAAGCGTTCCGTGGCAGTGGCGGCCGGGCGGTCGAAGTCGATCGCGGCGGCGGCGCCGCAGGCCTTCACGCAAGCGCGGTGCGAGCGGCAGCGGTCCAGGTCCACCTGGTAGCTGAAATCGATGGCGTCTTCCGGGCAAGCGTCGATGCAGGCATTGCAGCGCGTGCACAGGTCCAGGTCGATCGGGTTGCTGCGTCCCGCACCGGTCTCCCAGCTGGCCTCGAAGGCGCCCAGCCAGCCGCCGAGCTTGACCAGCTTGCCGCTGTGCACGGGGAACGCCCGCGAGGCGGGCAAGCCGGCCGGGGCCATGGCCCCGGCGGCGGCGGCGCTGAGCAGGACCGCAACGTCCAGGCCGGCTTCGGCCAGCTTGCCGGCCCAGGGGATCGCACGGTCGGCGGGGCCTAGCACCAGCACGGCGCCGCCGGACCGGTAGTCCACCACGGGCACCGGATCCGGGTCCGGCAGCGCGGCGGCGGCCAGCAGGGCAGCGATCTTGGCGTTGGCGGTTTTCGGGTCGCGCCGCGCCCCCTGCGACCAGCCACCGGTCTCGCGAATGTTGACGAAGCGCACGGGCGCGGTCATGGTGCCCTCGGCCTGGCGCCGGGCAGCTACCTCGGTAAACAGCGCGCGCTCCTGCGTGCAGGCCACGATGACATCGTCGGTGCCGGCGAGCGCAGCGGTGAAATCGCCAATCTCGCGGCGGCACAGCAGACGATGGACCTTGAGCGGCGTCTTCACGCCACCCGCGGGCACGGGAACATTGCCCGACAATGCCGCCCCGTCAAGCGGCATCGTGTCGTTGCAATTGCAGATCAGCGTCGGCATGGGGAGTGCGGCTGGCCGGCCTGGCCGCCCCCTTGGTTGGGAGTCTTGCCGCCGGCGGAATATGGGGGAAGCCTATTGTAGGCCGCGCCGCGGGCAGCGACTACGCGTGTTTGCCTGGGGCGCAAAGGCCGGCCGGGGACGCGGCAGGAGGCAAGCTGTCATCGGTGGCGGTGGCGGTGGCAATGCCAGCCTCCCCGGCCTCGCCGGCTGGTTGTGGCAACGCCGCGGGCGGTTCGGGCGGCACCGGGACAGCGTCCTGCGCATCAAGCCCTTCTTGCTGTGCGCGAGCCGCCGCCAGTTCCTCGTCGGTGGGCGCGAACAGCCCCAGCGTCTCGGACTGGCGCATGCGCCGCAGCACATCCAGCGGAATCGGATCGGGCTGGCTGTAGTCGTCGATATAGGTATCGAGGCCGTCCATCACGTTGAAATGCGGATCGGCGAACAGCGTCTTGAGCGCGGCGCGCTTCACGTTTTCGTCCACGCCGCGCGCGACGAAACGAGCGATGCTGTCGCCCGGCCGCAGCAAGGCGGCATCGGCTAGCGTGGGGAGCGGTTCAGCGGGTGGGGTTGGAACGGGGTCTGGCAGTGCCTGGGCTACTGGCGCATCCCTGCCGGGAGCCACGGCCGATTCCGGGGGCAGACGGGGCGCAGCCTCAAGCGGCTTGCCGTCGCGCGCCGCAGCCTTGCGGCGGGACCAGCGCGACAGAAAGGAAGCATCGCTCATGCGCGGCCTGCCTGCATCAGTAGCGCGCCCTGTCCTGCGGCGCCTTGAATGATTCCGGGCGCCGGCGTTTCTTGGGCTCGGGGCGGTAGTACTGGGCCACGTAGGCTTGCAGCCAATCCAGCTGCTCAGGGGCCAGCGGTACGTTCTCGACGGTTTCGCCGGCGTCGAGCCAGCGTCCGGCCTCGTTGTAGGATAGCGTCACCGTCACCGGCACCGGCAGCGGCTCGCCGTCGCGCGACGTCGGTACGGCAGCCTGCCCGCCCTCCTCTGCCATTCGCCACAGCACGAACCAGCAGGGCGCGGTGGAAGTGAGGTTGAGGTAGTAGCCCTCGGCCTCGTCACGGAACAGCGTGACGGCGTAGCCCGGGTACAGCCAGCGCGCGCCGTGTTCGTCCTGCGCCAGGCAGTGGGGCACGGCGCCGAACTCGCCAAGATCCGGCAGCACGGTGTCGAGTTCCCATTTCCAAGGCTGCCAGCGGCTAGCCAGCGGCACGCGGCGCATCACCACGGCCATGGTCACGCCAGGCCGGCCGGCGGGCACGGCGCCGGAGGCCGGGTTGCCTGCAGCAGAGTCGGCTGGCGTGTCCATGGGGATCAGGTGTTCTGCACCACGATGCTGGGGAACTTGCTGGTCATGTCGCGGGCGCGGTCGGCCACCTTGACGGCCACCTTGCGCGCCATGGCGCGGTACAGCTCGGCGATCGGGCTGTCAGGATCGGACACCACCGTGGGCCGGCCGGTATCGGCCTGCTCGCGGATCGAGCGGTTAAGCGGCATGCTGCCCAGCAGGTCCACGCCGTAGTCCGCGCACATCTTCTCGCCACCGCCTTCGCCGAAGATATGCTCGACGTGGCCGCAGCTCGGGCAGCAGTAGACAGCCATGTTCTCGACGATGCCAAGGATAGGGATGCCCACCTTCTCGAACATCTTCAAGCCCTTCTTGGCGTCCAGCAGGGCGATATCCTGGGGTGTGGTGACGATGACAGCACCCGTCACCGGCACTTTCTGCGACAGCGTAAGCTGGATGTCGCCGGTGCCTGGCGGCATGTCGACGATCAGGTAATCGAGATCGTGCCAGTTGGTCTGGCGCAGCAATTGCTCCAGCGCCGAGGTCACCATCGGGCCGCGCCACACCATCGGGTTGTCCTGCTCGATCAGGAAGCCGATCGAGTTGGCCTGCAGGCCGTGGCCTTCGAGCGGCTCCATGGTCTGGCCATCGGACGACTCCGGGCGGCCATCGATGCCCAGCATCATGGGCAGGCTCGGGCCGTAGATGTCGGCGTCGAGCATGCCCACGCGGGCACCCTCGGCGGACAGCGCCAGCGCCAGGTTGACGGCGGTGGTGGACTTGCCCACGCCGCCCTTGCCCGACGCCACGGCGATCACGTTCTTGACGCCCGGCAGCAGCTTGACGCCGCGCTGCACCGCGTGGGCCACGATGTGCATGCTGACGGCCACGTTGGCATTGGCCACGCCGGGCAACTGGCGCAGCGCATCCACCACTTGTTTGCGAATCGGTTCCAGCTGGCTCTTGCCGGGATAACCCAGCTCCACTTCCAGCGACACATCGCCGCCTTCGACCCGCACATTGCGAGCCGAACGGGTGGACACCAGATCCCGGCCCGTGTTGGGGTCGATCACGGTGCGCAGGACTTCGGTAACCTGGTCGACGGTGAGGCTCAAGACAATCTCCGCTACTGAATATGGGAATATGGGGGAAGGCGCGTACTTTATCAAAGTATGAGCGAAGTGCGGCGCAAGGGTAACGTGAGGGTAATGCGTGGGCGGCAAGCCCATATTCCGCACGTGGAATTACACGCACTTACAACTGTCACAGCAACAGGCTTGTGCACCCGGCATCATCTCCTTATTGTAGTGCGCCAGGAACGCGAGCCCGGTGAATACGGTCCGGGCCCTTGTATTCAGGTGCCTTCCGCGTTATTTCTAGCAATGTTGCGCGCACCACTTCAAAATCAGCCAAAAAAGCTTCGTCCTGAAGGAGAAAACATGAAACTCAAGCTCGTCAGCCTGGCCATTGTCGCCACCCTTGCCGCCGGCTGCGCCACGGAACAAGGCACCCAGGCCGCGGTCGGCACCGGCGTGGGCGCTGCGGTCGGCGCCGGCCTGGGCAACCTGATCGGCGGCAATACCACCGGCACGCTCGTCGGCGCCGCGGTTGGCGGGGCCCTGGGTGGGGCCACGGGTTACAACTGGAACGCAATCCGCGGCAAGCTGAACAAGGACACGGCGGGCACGGGCACGCAGATCACCGAGCAGCCGGACGGCTCGCTCAAGGTGAACATCCCCAGCCAGGTGACCTTCGATACGGACAGCGCCAGCATCAAGCCGTCGTTCCGCTCGGTGCTCGACCAGGTCTCGCAGACCCTTGCCCAGCAACAGGACGTCTCCGCCACCGTGGTGGGCCATACCGACAGCACCGGCAACCCGAACTACAACATGCAGCTGTCGCAGCGCCGCGCCCAGAGCGTCGCAACCTACCTGGGTGACCGAGGCGTTGCCCGGACCCGCCTGGCAGCCGAAGGACGGGGCCAGACCCAGCCGGTCGCGGACAATGCCACCGAGGCCGGGCGCGCACAAAATCGCCGGGTCGAAATTTATTTGAAACCAATTCAGAGATGATGCGGTCATAGAAACAGGTACCGCTTGTCACCGTTGCTGGCTCGCGATGGGTGGCTGACCTCCCGGGCGGTACCTGATTTCTCCTCCTTTTCCGTTGTGGAAAGCTGCGCCGGCTCTGACCGGCGCTTTTTTTGTCCTCAGCTTAATGAGTGGCTTTTGCATCACTAAATACTACTCAAAGCCCTCTCTTCCCCCTGTGCGCCGCCGCAGTGCACGCGCTGCCCGCCCCGCTTGTTAGAATAGCCCTCTCACGGTGCCCGCCCGACTTTGGCGGCGACGCCCCCGCCTTACCGTCCAACCCCCTCCTGACCGGCAATTCTTCCATGACCGCACGTCGCATCCTCGTTACTTCCGCCCTGCCCTACGCCAACGGCCAGATCCATATCGGCCACCTGGTGGAGTACATCCAGACCGACATCTGGGTGCGCTTCCAGCGCATGATGGCGAACGAGGTCTACTACGTCGGGGCGGACGATACGCACGGCACCCCGGTGATGCTGCGGGCCGAGAAAGAAGGCATTACGCCCAAGCAGCTGATCGATCGCGTGTGGACCGAGCACAAGCGCGACTTCGACAGCTTCATGGTGTCGTTCGACAATTACTACAGCACCGACTCGGACGAGAACAAGCAGCTCTCCGAGAAGATCTACCTGGCGCTGAAGGCCGAGGACCTGATCGCCGAGCGCGAGGTCGAGCAGTTCTACGACCCGGTCAAGAACATGTTCCTGCCGGACCGCTTCATCAAGGGCGAGTGCCCGAAGTGCGGCGCCAAGGACCAGTACGGCGACTCGTGCGAAGTCTGCGGCACCACCTACGTGCCCACCGACCTGAAAAACCCGTACTCGGTGGTGTCGGGCGCCACGCCGGTGCGCAAGTCCTCCGCGCACTACTTCTTCAAGCTGTCCGACCCGCGCTGCGAAACCTTCCTGCGCGAGTGGGTGGCTGACCTGGCCCAGCCGGAAGCGGCCAACAAGATGCAGGAATGGCTGGGCGCCGAAGGCGAGGCGTCCACGCTGTCCGACTGGGACATCTCGCGCGATGCGCCCTACTTCGGCTTCGAGATTCCCGGCGCTCCCGGCAAGTATTTCTACGTGTGGCTGGATGCACCGATCGGCTACTACGCCAGCTTCAAGAACCTGGCCGAAAAGAAGGGCATCGATTTCGACGCCTGGGTAGGCCCGCACTCCACCGCCGAGCAGTACCACTTCATCGGCAAGGACATCCTGTATTTCCATACGCTGTTCTGGCCAGCCATGTTGCGCTTCTCTGGCTACCGCACGCCCACCAACGTGTTCGCGCACGGCTTCCTGACGGTGGACGGCGCCAAGATGAGCAAGTCGCGCGGCACCTTCATCACCGCGCAGAGCTATATCGACACCGGCATGAACCCGGAATGGCTGCGCTACTACTTCGCCGCCAAGCTCAACGCCAGCATGGAAGACCTCGACCTGAACCTCGATGACTTCATTGCGCGCGTGAACAGCGACCTGATCGGCAAGTACGTCAACATTGCCAGCCGCGCCGCCGGCTTCCTGGTCAAGCGCTTCGACGGCGTGGTGGACGAGGCCGCGCTGGCCCACCCGCTGCTCAAGCAATTGCGGGAAGCCGCGCCGCAAGTGGCACAGTTCTATGAAGCCCGCGAGTACAGCAAGGCGCTGCGCCTGGTGATGGAGCTCACGGATTCGGTGAACGCCTTCGTCGACACGGAGAAGCCGTGGGAGCTGGCACGCGACGACAGCAAGCGCGCGGCCCTGCACGCTGCCTGCTCGGTCTCGCTGGAAGCCTTCCGCCTGCTCACCGTCTACCTCAAGCCGGTGGTGCCGCAAATGGCCGCTGGGGTTGAGCGCTTCCTCAATATCGAGCCGCTGGACTGGCGCGGCATCGACAAGCAACTGTCGGCTTCGCGCCCGGTGCAGCCGTATTCGCACCTGATGACGCGCGTGGATGCCAAGCAGGTCGATGCGCTGCTGGCGGCCAACCGCGACTCGCTGCAGGCCACCGCGCCCGCCGGTGAAGCGGATGGCGCCGCCGCATCGATCGAGCCCATCGCCGACACCATCACGATCGACGACTTCGCCAAGATCGACCTGCGCGTGGCCAGGATCGTGGACTGCCAGAAGGTGGAAGGATCGAGCAAGCTGCTGCAGCTCACGCTGGACCTGGGCGAAGGCAAGACGCGCAACGTCTTCTCCGGCATCCAGTCGGCCTACACGCCCGAGCAGCTGGTGGGCAAGCTCACCGTGATGGTGGCCAACCTGGCTCCGCGCAAGATGAAGTTCGGGCTGTCCGAGGGCATGGTGCTGGCCGCATCGGCAGCGGATGAGAAGGCCACGCCGGGCCTGTGGATCCTGGAGCCGCACGAAGGCGCCGTGCCGGGCATGCGCATTGGCTGACCCGCGGGGGCGGTGAGGCGCGCCAGCGCCGAGCCGCCAACGCGCCATGGCGCCGGCGCCGATTGACGCCACGCCGCCGGGAAGCCCATACTGCACCCATGCCCGACAGGGTGTTGATGGGATTTCCTGGCATGCCCGACAGCGTTCCCGGCCACGCCCCTTCTGGCACGCCAGCGCCGCCGCCCGCTGGCGGCAGGCTGCGCCTGCGCCAGCCCTTCCCCCTCGCCGCCTTCCACCCGCGCCTGCTCGACAGCCTGCGCGACTACAACCGCGCCCTCTTCTTCAAGGACCTCGCCGCCGGCCTCACCGTGGGCGTGGTGGCGCTGCCGCTGGCGATGGCCTTTGCCATCGCCTCCGGGATGCCACCGCAGGCCGGTCTGTTTACCGCCATCATCGCGGGCTTCCTGATCGCCGCGCTGGGCGGCTCGCCGGTGCAGATCGGCGGTCCCGCCGGCGCCTTCATCGTCATCGTCTACGGCATCGTGGCGCGCTACGGCGTGGCCAACCTGCTGATCGCTACCATCCTGGCGGGCGGCCTGCTGTTCGCCATGGGGCTGTTCCGGCTAGGCACCCTGATCCGCTTTATCCCCGTGGCCATCGTGATCGGCTTCACCAACGGCATCGCGGTGCTGATCATGGTCTCGCAGATCGCCGATTTCCTTGGCCTGCAAACCGGCAAGCTGCCTGGCAACTTCCTTTCGCAGATGCGTGTGCTGGGGCGCGCCCTGCCCACGGTGTCCTGGCCCACGGTAGCGCTGGCGGTCAGCTCGCTGGTGGTGGTGGCGGGCTGGTCGCGCCTGGCCCTGCTGGCAGGCAAGCGCTGGCGCCCCGTATCGACGGTTGCGGCAAACCCGGCAAACCCGCCCAATGCGCACGGCCGCCTTGGCCGTGCGCTGGCCATGGTTCCCGGCACGGTGATAGCGCTGGTGCTAGCCACCGCGGCCAATGGCCTGCTGCACTTGCCGGTGGAGACCATCGGCACGCGCTTCGGCGGTATTCCGCAGGGCCTGCCGCCGTTTGCGCTGCCGCAACTGAGCTGGCAACTGGTCCAGCAGCTGGTGGCGCCCACCCTGACCATCGCCCTGCTCGGCGCCATCGAATCGCTGCTCTGCGCACGCGTGGCCGACAGCCTGATCGACGACCGCCACGATCCCAACCAGGAGCTGATGGCGCAGGGCATCGCCAATATCGTCACGCCGTTCTTCGGCGGCCTGCCGGCCACGGGCACCATCGCCCGTACCGTCACCAACGTGCGCAGCGGCGGGCGCACGCCGGTGGCTGGCATGATCCACGCCGCCACGCTGTTGCTGATCGTGCTGGTGGCGGCGCCACTGGCCAGCGCCATCCCGCTCGCCACGCTGGCCGCCATCCTGCTCTACGTGGCGTGGAACATGGGCGAGTGGCATATGTTCGGGCTGACGCACCTGAAGCGCTACAGCAACAACTACCGCATCATCCTGCTCGGCACCTTCGTGCTGACCGTGGTGTTCGACCTGACCGTGGCGGTGCAGGTAGGACTGGTGCTCGCCTGCCTGTTCTTCATCTACCGCATGGCCGCGCTCACGCAGATCGAGGCGATCGCGCCGGCCGCGCTGCCCCCGGCGGCCGACGGCAGGCCGCTGCCGGCCGGCGAGGTGGCGGCCTATCACATGACCGGCGCGCTCTTCTTCGGCGCCGTCAACAAGGTGGAAGCGCTGATCGACCCGCGCGACCGTACCCAGCCGGTGCCGGCGGTGCTGATCCTCGACGTGGGCAAGCTGGTGGCGCTGGACACCACCGGCCTGGACACACTGGACGCCTTGCGCAAGACGCTGGCGCGGCGTGGCGGCACGCTGGTGATCTGCGCCGCGCCGGCACAGGTGATGTCGCTGATGCGGCGCGCGGGCTTCCTGGAACAGATGGGCACGGCAAACTATTGCGACACGCTGGCCGCAGCCTGTGCCAGGGCCGGCGTGTTGCTCGCCGAGCGGGCCGAGCGGCCCGCTGCAGGCTAACCGCCCTGCAGCCTCTCGTCGCTGCGCGAGGTGTGCGTCACCTTGCCATCGGCGTTGAAATGCACGTTGAAGAACGCCTTCTCCTGCGCGCTTTCCCACCAGCGGTAGCCCCACACCTCTTCCTTCTTGAGCGCGAAGGCTTCCACCTTGGTAGGCTTGCCGACCAGGCGGCGGATATCGTCTCGGCTCATGCCGGCGCGCACGCGCGCGAAGTTCTCCGCGGTCAGCACCTGCTCGATGGCGCGCACCTTGCCATCGGCGCCGATCGTCACCATCCAGGTGGTGGCGCCTTCCGGGCCGCGCGGGTATTCCAGCCGGCGGCCGCCGTCCTCTTCTTCCCAGGTGATCTCCGGGCGCCCGGCCTGCTTGCGCACGTCGTCCTCGCTGGATTCGCCCACCACGATGCCCTTGAACAACTGGCTATCGGGCTTGACCGAGTTCCAGGTGGCGTGCGCGGTATCGCCCGCCTTCTTCATCGCTTCGTCGACCTTTTGCTGGTCGCACCCGAACAGGGCAAGCACGGAGGAAATCAGTCCCATGGCGGCGAGGCGTCGGTAAGACGCGGCAGTGGCGGAGGTGGGCGGCACGCGGATCATGGCGCGTGTCTCAAGGCTGCTCGGGCGCGGCTGCGTCCGTTGCATTGCTGTCGGCATCCTGGCTGGCATCGGTCTGGCTCCTCGCGGTTCCGGCGCGGCCCGACGCGCCCGTGAACAAATTGCCCCAACTGTCGAAGCGGCGGTTAAACAGCACCGAGAGCCCGTTGATCGAGCCGCCCTTGGCAATCAGCGACCAGCGCCGCGAGAATGCCCAAGTCAGCTTGACCACGTTGCTGGCGCTGGTCAGGCTCTGCTCATAGCCTACCGAGATCTTCTCGGTCACGGCCTTGCCCACGCTGACCACCTGCTGGTCGTTGAGGCCGGCCGCGCTAGGCCCGATCGAAAACTCGTCGATGCCCAGATGCTGCACGATCCCCTTGCCCGCGCGCCCGCCCAGCATGCCCAGCGCGGCACCGCCCAGGGCTCCCGCACTGAGTTGTTGCTGCTGTCCGGCCGCCGCGCTTTCCGCGCCGTAGCCGAACATCAGCCATGACAGCTTATCCTCCTCGGGCACATTTGGCTCGGACACCAGCTTGACGCGCGGCAGGCGTACCGTGCCGGTCACCTCCACCCCCGCCTCCACTTCCTGGTTGCGGCGCATGGCGCGGATATTGAGGTTGGGATTGTCCACCGGCCCGTTGAAATTGACGATGCCGCGCTCGATGTTGAGCTTGCGCCCGAACGCCTCATAGGTGCCGTCGGTCACGCGGATGGTGCCGGTGGCGCGCAGCGGCGTCAGCGGGGCGCTGCGCACGCCAAGTTGGCCGTTCAGGCGCAGGTCCGCGCCGGCCCCGCGGAAACGGAAATTGTCGCCAAGGTCGAGCGTGAGATCGATCAGCGGGCTGAAGCGGCTGGCCGGCCTGGCCTCCGGCAACGGCGTGGCGGCGGTCTTGATCTCGCGCTGGTCGCGGCGGCGCACCACCACTACGTCGTCGCCCAGCTCCGGGGCGCCGGCCTTGGGCAGGTCGAACAAGCCGCGATCCACGCGGAACTTGCCGCGGATCACGATCTGGCGGTTCTCGTTGGCGATGCTGGCATCGCCGGAAATGATCAGCGTGCGCTCGGGGCTGGCAAAGAGCTGGAGCTTGTCGGCCACGATCTTGCCCGTCAGGTTGGGATCGGTCTCGCCCAGCTTCACGTTGCCGGTGGCCACGATCTTGCCGTCGCCGCCGCGGAACTCCACCTGCTTGAGCTCGATGGTGTTCTGGTCGAGCACCACATGCACGATGCCATCGGTCAGCTGGATGCCGAGGTCGTAGAGGGTGATGGCGATGCCGGTACCGTCGATCGTGCCGGTAAGGAGGGGCTGCCCGACGCTGCCCGCCAGTTGCAGAACTGCCGCCAGCTTGCCATCGAACGCGTATTGCGGGCCGCTCAGCGCCTCCAGCGACTTGATCTTCGGCACATCCAGCGAAACCTTGCCCGCCAGCGTGGAAGCCGGCGTCACCGTCATCAGGCCCTGCTCCTGGATCAGCCCGGCGGACGCGTCTACCACCACCTTGCCGACCCGTGCGGCCTCGATGCCGCCTTTCAGGTTGACGCGGCTGCCGGCAAACTCGGCGCGCAGCGCGGTTTCGCCCAGGCCCAGCGCGGTGTAGCCCCGCCCGGCACTCACCGAGACGTCGCCGCTGCGCCGGCGCAGCTCGGCAAAGCCGGAGGCAGACTCGGCCAGCGTGATGTTCCAGCGGCCGTCCAGGACCAGGTCCGAGCGCACCGGCGGCGCTTCGCCCGTCAAGGCCTCGGCCAGGCGCAGCAGGTTGGCCACCTGCAGGCCATCGAGGTTGCCCTGGGTGCGGATGCGGCCGTGGTCGAAATCAAAGCTGTCCACAGTCACGCGGGCGCGCTCGAACTGCAGGCTGGCCGCGCCGAGATGCACGCGCTGGTCCGCCACCTGCAGCTGCGTCGGCGCGATCAGCCGCACGTTGACCGTGCCGCGCTCCTCCAGGGTGCCGATGGTGCCCTTCCACCCCGCCGCCCCCTGCCAGGCGCCCTGCCCCGACAAGGCGAGTTGCATCGGCTTGTCGTGCAACGCGCCGGCCACTTTCAGGTCGAAGGCATGACTGGCCTGGGTGCCGCTGAGCAAGGCATCGAGCGTGCGCAGCGTGGCGACCGGGCCGCGATAGTCGCGGGCGTGCAGTTTCAGCGCGAGCGTGCCGTTCAGCCCCCCGCGCAACTCGGCGCTGCCGCTGGCGCTGGCCACGTGGTGCGGGCCCACCACCAGCGACTGCGCGTCATAGCTGGCCACGATCTCCGGCCGCGCCAGCGTGCCGGTGACGTCCGCGTCGAGCTTTAACACGCCGGCCACGCCGAACTTGAGCCGATCGAGCTGCGGCGCATCCACATGCACTTTCAGGCGATCGCCGCGTGCGCCAAAGCTGCCGTTGATCTGGGCCTGGTTGCCCGCCATCTCCAGCGTGGCCTGGCTCGGCAGCAGGCGCTCGCCGGCCAGGCGCAGCTTGCCCTCGCCACGCATCGGCAGCCCCGCATAGACGCTGTCGCGCACCGCGAAGTCCAGCGCCACGCGGTGCTCCGGTGCTAGCGTGCCGCTGGCGGTGAACTCCGCATTGATGCGACCAGGCGCCACCTCGGCCACGCGGGCCGGGTCGAAATTGATCAGCTTGCCCTTGAAGCTGAAGGGCTGCGCGTCCTTCAGCGACAGCTTGCCATCGGCGTTGAGCGTGCCCGCGCCGATGCCGGCGCGCAGCGAGGTCAGCGTCACCGCCTCGCCATCCAGATGCGCATCGGCAAACAGCTTGTACTCGCCGCCGGCCAGGTCCAGCGCCACGCTCTTGCGGCCGGGCTCCATGCGCAAGCTCACCGGCCCGGACAGGCGCACGCGCTTCAGGCTGCCATAGAGAGCCTGCGGGTCGAGGTTGCGCACGTCGAGGTCGAAGCCGCCGCGGCCATCGCGCAGCGCGCCACCGCCGCGGATCTCGCCGCCGCCGGCCAGCGCCACCTGCAGGTCGCGCACCATCTGCGCTGCCTCGCTGACCTCGATATGCGCTTGTACCGATTCCACCGGCAGGCGCTCGGCGTCAAGCTTGCCGGCCTCGTGGTTGACGATGCGCACGTCGCCCGCCACGCGCAGGGGCGCGCTGTCGTGGGCGCTGCCAGGCTTGGCAGCGGGAGCGGAAGCCGGGGTGGCCTGCGCCGGCGTGGCCGCGCCATCCACCGGGCGCAACTCGGCCTGCACGGAGAGATTGGCGCGCGGCGCCGACGCGCTGAACAAGCGCGGGTTGATGTGCTCGCCATTGACCAGCACATGCGTGAACGGCACCTTGCCAAACGGCGTCAGGTCGGCCTCGGCACGGCCGCGCAGGCGATCACCGCTGGCCTCGGCTTGCGCGTGCAGCATGGCAAGCGAGCCACGCACATTGGCGCTGATGCTAAAGGATTCCTTCTGCCAGCTGCCCTCCAGCAGCGCGGCGCCGTTCAGCGCAAACGGCGCCTGGCCGGCGATCTGCGCATTAGCGGCCAGCTTGCCGTATGGCGTGACCAACCGTTCCACGCTGAGGCGGTGGCGTTGCCCGTCGGAATGCAGCGAGCCCGCCAGGTCGCTGAACACCATCTCGCTGGGCGTAGCCGGCGGCCCTTGCAGCAAGGTCAGGCGGTCCAGCGTGAGCGTATCCACGTCCACCGCCAACGGCAGGTCGAGCGATCTGGGCAAGGAGGCGGGCGCGTTGTCAGGCTGCGACGGCGCCAAGCGCAGCGTGACGGCGCCCACGCGCAGCGCGCTGACATGCAAGCGGGTCGGCGACCAGCCAAGCGCCCAATTGCCGTCGACACGGTCAATCGTCACCCGTGTCTCGCCGGTGGCAAACACCACATCGCGCAACCGCAGGCCATGCGCCACCGTGCCGCCTTCGAGCTTGCCAGACAACGCGCCTGAGGACAGGTGCGTGGCCAGCGACCACAACTGGCGCGTACCGGCCTCCGTACGCAAGGCCAGCACCACCGCCGCAACCGCCGCCAGCACCAGCAACAGCACCACCACGACGCACCACGCCAGCCAGCGCCCGAGGCGCGTGCGGCGCGGCCGCGCCGGCCCGGGCGGAACCTCGCCGGAGGCGGGAACGGGAGGCATGTCGGGAATGCTCATGTGGCAAATAGCCTGCAACTGCGTTCATGGAGGACGCCGTGCTGGCGACCTGGCCGCATCGTCATCGTCAGGTCAATCATCAGAACGCGACTCCCAGCGCGATATGCGGGCGGAACTGCTTTTGCTGGATGCCGTAGCCCACGTCGAGCTTCACCGGCCCCACCGGGCTGCGCCAGCGCGCACCGATGCCCACGCCGTTGTAGAGCTTGACGCCCGTCAGGTTGTCGGTGGCGGTGCCCACGTCCCAGAAGATCGCGGCGCCCCAGTCATGCAGGAACCAGTACTGGTACTCCAGGCTCCCGGTGGCGAGGTACTTGGCCGGCAGCACGCTGGCGCCGTTGCGGGTGCCGATCGACTGGTAGCCGTAGCCCCGGATCGAATCCGTGCCGCCCGCCCGAAAACGCAGCGAGGCGGGGATCTTGGTGACGTCGCCGTTGGTGATATCCGCGCCGAGCTCCAGCCTGGCCAACACCAGGTCGCGCTTGCCCACGGGCACGTACTGGCGGATACGCCCGTACAGGCGGAAGAAGGTTTCGTCGCTCATTATGTGCTTGGCGGCCACGCCCACCTGCGTGCTGATCACGTTGCCGCGGCGCGGGAACACCAGGTTGTCCACGTCGCGCCGCGTCCAGGCAAAGGCAGGCACCAGCGCCCGGCTGAGCTGGTTCGCCTCGCCAAAGGGCTGCAGGTTGTCGTAGTAATAGTCAAGCGAGATGGTGGTGTCGTAATTCTCGCGCGAGCGGGACCGTTTCAGGCCGGTGCGCAGGCTGGTCAGGTCGGTGCTTTCGAGGTCGATGGTGCGTTCGTAGCTGGCGTAGGCACTGTTGCGGTACGTCCTGCTGTCCGGCGGCATCGCGATCTCGCCGAACACATATTGGCGCTTTTGCTCGATGCGCGCTTGCGAGTCGAACACCCAGGCGCGGTTGAACAGGTTGTAGTAAGAGTATCGGCCTTCGACCTGGGCGCCGGTATCGGTGGTGTAGCCCACGCCGGATGACAGCCGATTGACGGGATACTCCCGCACCCGGACGTACACCGGCACGGTGACCTTGTCGGCGCTCATGTCGACCTTGGGCGCGGCGACCCGGTCCGGATTGGTGTTGGCAATCTTGCCGTCCTCCGTCGTCTCCTGCTCGCCAAGGTCGATCTGCACATTGGAGAAATACGGCTGGTTCTGGATCGCGCGCTGGAATTCCAGCAAGCGCTCCACGCGGTACGGCTCGCCCTCATACAGCGGATTGACGTTGCGGATGATCTGCTCGGGATAGCGCCGCAGCCCGCTGATCATCAGCGGCCCCATGCTGTAGGCCGGGCCGCTGGCAAAGCGCGCGCTCAGGTCCGCCGCGTGCTCGTCCGGCTCGATGCGGGCTTGCGAGCCGGTCAGGCGGGCGCCATAGTAGGTGTTGCTCTGCAGCGCCACCAGCGCGTCTTCCTTGGCCTTGTCCCAGTCCGCCTGGCGAAACGGCGCGGCTACCGGCAGGCCCCACTTGGCCCTGATTTCGGCGATCCGCTCCGGCGACTGGCTGGCGGCCGGGCCCGTCACGCCCACGTCGACGGCGCGAATCACCGTGCGCGCGCCCAGTTCCACCGTGATGTGCACGGTACGCTCGTCGCCGCTGCCATCCACTTTGGTGGTGGTCTGCGGATCGAAATAGCCTTCGGTGGAAGTGAACTGGCGGACCTGCTCGCCCACGGTCTCGACCATATAGTTGAACTGGTCGGGCGAGATATCGTCGCGGGTGCGATAGCGCGACAGGTCCAGGTGGTCCTGCAGGATTTCCTTGATCGGCTTGGGCGCGTCGACCTCGACTTCATAGGCGGCGGCGGCAGGCCCCGCGGATAGCATCAGGGCCGCCAGCAGCGGGGGCATCAGGCGGCGCAGCACGGCCGGCGCCACCGGCAGTCCGCCGGCAGGGGCGGCAAGGCCGGCGGGCATGGTGCACGGGTTCCCTGGGTCCATCCTCATCGATCGATGCACGTCACGCAAAGTCGACATTTGACCACACCCGCGCGGCCGGCCTGTCCGGCGCCGCCAAAAAGACCGCCGCGACCGTCGCCACAGCAGTCACCACAGCGCTCACCACAACCATCGCCGAAAGCGAGAGCAAGGGATGAAAACGGCAGAATCGCGCGCAATCCCGTTGCCGGGCCCGCCGATACGGTAAAATCCCCGCTGTTTGTTAATCTCACCCTGTTTCCCGCCATGGCTGCCTACGAATCGGATATCACCCAGTTCCTGAAGTCGCTCAAGGACGAGCGCCCTTCCCTGGAAGCGGAACAACGCCAGGGCCGTGCCCTGCTGTGGGACAAGAGCCCGATCAACCTCGAAGAACGTGCCCGTGCCGACGCCTCGCGCGTGGCGCAAAAGCCGTACGTCTACGCGCTGGACTAAAGTCCTTACCCGCCACATCGCCCCGCCCCCGAG
>NZ_JBXASU010000068.1:0-39978 GCF_058809705.1 Cupriavidus sp. MPR-AND1C
TCGACAAGATCAATGACATCTGGCGGGCAGCGGGGGTTCGCTTTGAGGTCAAGCAATGGCTGAATGACACCATCGACTTGACGCAGGCAGGGGCGATGACCGTCAAGCCTGCCAAAAACGGGCAACCTGCAGTGAACGAGTTCCCCGCGGTGACCAATCTGAATCGCAAGGCGAGGCATCTGAACATGTATGTGGTGGAGTCCACAATCGGTAGTGGCATTGGCTGGGGGGTTTGCAATACCGCCCTGGTGGCCGCCGAGCAGATGCGTGGCGGCCAGCCTTCCAGTCAGGATCAGCTCATCCAGACTTTCGCCCACGAGATCGGGCATTTTCTCGGACTATGGCACCCCGCAACGCATAACCCCGAGGGGGACGATGTTCACGTGCAAATTCAAGGCAGGGATGAACGCCACAACCTGGAGGATTTCTGGTCTCGCCGGATGCTGATGTATGTCTATACCGGTTTGAACGGCATCGGTCCACTGGACGCCAATACCCGGCAACGAGGACGGCAACAGGATGTTGGCAATGGCTGGCATGTGGGCGGCAAGATGCTGTGCTGCAAGACGGTGCCGAAGGTCGTGTCTTCGCCAGAAGAATCTGAAATTGTCACGGCGCGCGGGATCGCACTACTTAACCAGTCTGAATCGTCAACGGAGAAGAAAGCGGCATGGTCACCACCGTCCGACAACGCTGGACAAGGCGTTTTTGCCTGAGTCTGCTGCTCACCTGCACCGTAGCGGTACCACGGGTGTGTGCTGCGCAAGATCAAGTCATACAGGAGCAAACGAATATGCCTGGCCTGGCACAAATGATCGACCACGAGCAGTGGGATGAAGCTTATGCCTATGTTCGTCAGCAACAGAATGCCATCGTGCCGGAAGTCCGCGCCATCGTGAGCGACCCAAGAACGAGCGGTACCGCGATGGAAATTGCCTACGGTTTTCTTCGGAAGGTTCCCACGCTTGAATCGGCGACGCTACTGGCGCAAGGCTTGGGAAAAGGGGGCGGTCGAACAAGCGTATTTGGCTTGATCGAGAACCCTCGTCCTGAGGTCTATCCCATTCTCAAAGCGAAGCTCCAACCTCCAAAGGAGGAGGAAAACAAGAACCTTCTGCTCACGATGGCGCAGATCCCCGTGCCAGCGGAGCAGCGCATCGCCGATCTGAAGCCCTATGTGACGGCCAAGTATTATCAGACGCGAATTGCGGCGGCTTTCGGTCTCGCGCTGCTGGACGACCCCGGCAGTATGGAACTGATGACGCGCGCGCTGGGTGCGGGTAACCGCGACGGGAAAATGGTCCCGCTCATGATCTTCTATCAGTTCCGCGCATGGCGCACGCCGAAATTTGTGCCGGTGCTGATTCCCGTGCTGAACGACCCGATGCCGATCAGGGATATCGGACTGCGCCGCTATAACGCGGATGGCAGCGAATCAGCCATGACACCCCAAGAACTGCGCTATCTACGCGCCCGCGACTACGCGCTGAACATCATTGTCAAGACGCTGAAAATCGACGTACCGTTCAACATCGAGGACGACGTGACCTATTCCAAGGAGCAACGCGAACTGGTCAAGCAGAAGCTGCGCGACTTGGGTTACACGGTGACCGATGAGCTCCATCCGGTCACGAACGGAGTGTAAGCAAGATGGCCGACATGGACCCGCAAGGCATCCCCTCGCCCGAGCCGGACAACAAACCAGCAGCCGGTAACGATTCACAGCCGACACCTCGCTGGATGCAGCCGCCGCGAACTTTTGCGCAGCGTATGGGCACCACCGTCCGACAACGCTGGGCAAGGCGTCTTTGCCTGAGCCTGCTGCTTGCCAGCACTATTGCATTGCCACAAACATGGGCCGCGCAAGATCTCGCCATGCCGGAGCAACTGAGTATGCCTGGCCTGGCACAAATGATCGACCACGAGCAGTGGGATGAAGCTTATGCCTATGTTCGTCGGCAACAGAACGCCATCATGCCGGAAGTCCGCGCCATTGTGAGCGACCCAAGGACGAGCAGTACCGCGATGGAAATTGCCTACGGTTTTCTGCGGAAGGTTCCCACGCTTGAATCGGCGACACTACTGGCGCAAGGCTTGGGAAAAGGGGGCGGTCGAACAAGCGTATTTGGCTTGATCGAGAACCCTCGTCCTGAGGTCAAACGAGCGCCCGCCCCCTCCCCCACAAGCGCTGAGGTTTGCCTGTGTGTAACGAGCGCCCGCCCGCTCCCACAAGTGGGAGCGGGCGGGACAGCCAACAAAGGCACAGGGAATCAACGTGCCAGCACGCCCCGGATCGTATCCGCCAGGTCCTTAGCCAGGAACTTCGACACGTAAGCATCAGCGCCCACCTTGCGCACGTGGTCTTCGCTGGCCGTCCCGGACAGCGAGGAGTGGATCACCACCGGAATCGACTTGAAGCGCGCGTCCGCCTTGATCTTGCGGGTTAGCGTGAAACCATCCATCTCGGGCATTTCCAGGTCGGTCAGCACCAGCGCGATCTCGTCCTGCACGGTGCGGCCGTTGGCGGCGGCGTGATCGGCGATCTCGCCCAGTTGCTGCCAGGCCTCCTGGCCGGTCTTGGTCATCAGCACCGGCACGCCCATGGCCTTGAGGCCTTGTTCGATCAGGCTGCGGGCAAAAGCGGAATCGTCGGCTGCCAGGATCTTGGTGCCGGGGCGCAGCGTCAGTTGCGGCCCGACCGTCTTGGGGTCCACTTCCGGCTGGCGGGTCGGCAGCACGTCGCGCAGGATCTGCTCCACGTCCAGCACCTGGACCAGGCGCGGGTTCGCGGGATCGGCCTCGTTATGGAGCTTGGCGATGCTGGTCACCATATCGCCCCGCACGCTGTTCTCGGCCGAGACTACCTGGTTCCACTCCAGGCGCACGATTTCTTCCACGGCTTCCACGGCAAAGCCTTGCGTGGAGCGCGCGTATTCGGTCACCAGCAGGATGTTCACGCCGGTGCGCGGCGTGCATCCCACCATCTTGGGCAGGTCGATCACCGGAATCACCTGGCCGCGGATATCGGCCATGCCGAGCATGGCCGGGCCGCCGCCGACCACGGTGGTGACCTGGGGCATTACCAGGATTTCGCGGACCTTGAAGACGTTGATGCCGAACAGTTCGCTCTGCGCGGACTGGTCCGACTCGCCCAGGCGGAACAACAGCAACTCAAACTGGTTGTTGTTGGTCAGGTTGGTCCGTTCGTCGATGTCTCTCATCGAGCTGCTCATACGCTTCCTTTGTCCCCGCAATGCGCGGGCTCGCTGCGCGGTGTTGATGGTTTCCCCGGGCCCGGCATCGCCGCGTGGCTCCAGCGGTGCTTGGCGCTGGAGCGGCGCGCTGCCATGACGGGCCACTGCTCCGGCTAACGGCCAATCTTTGGGGAAATTTAGCGGCGACGCAGCAATGGACCGACGAATTCTCGCCTCACCCCACTAAAGTGCGGAATCAGGCAGGCCGGCGGGGCGGCTGGCGTGCGCCACGGCGGACTCCCCGCCGCCATGCTCTTCCACGTGCCCGCCAAACCCGAAGCGCATGGCCGAGAGCAGCCGCTCGCCATAGGTGTGATCCTGGCGCGAGCGGAACCGTGCAAACAACGCGCTGGCCAGCACCGGCACCGGCACCGCCTGCTCGACAGCCGCGTCGATCGTCCAGCGCCCCTCCCCGCTGTCGGCGACTTCCCCGGAGAAGCGCGAGAGCTTGACGTCGCTGGCAAGCGCCTGCGCGGTGAGATCGAGCAGCCACGAGGACACCACGCTGCCGCGCCGCCACACCTCGGCGATATCCGCCAGGTCGAGCGCGAAGCGCTCGGCCTCGGGCAGGCTCTCGGCGGCCTTGGTCTTGAGGATGTCGAAGCCCTCGGCATAGGCCTGCATCAGTCCGTACTCGATGCCGTTGTGGACCATCTTCACGAAGTGGCCTGCGCCCGCCGGCCCGGCGTGGATGTAGCCGCGCTCGGCGCGGTCGTTCGCGGGGTTGCGCCCCGGCGTGCGCGGGATGTCGCCATAGCCCGGCGCCAGCGTATCGAACAGCGGATCGAGCCGGCCGACGACCTCGTGCTTGCCGCCGATCATCAGGCAATAGCCGCGCTCCAGGCCCCAGACCCCGCCCGAGGTGCCCACGTCCACATAGTGCAACTGGCGCGCCGCCAGTTCGCCCGCGCGCCGGATATCGTCCTTGTAGAAGGTGTTGCCGCCGTCGATGATGATGTCGCCCGGCTCGAGCAGGTCCGCCAGCGCGGCGATCATCTGCTCGGTGGTGTCGCCTGCCGGCAACATGACCCAGATCGCGCGCGGGGCGGCCAGCTTGCCAACCAGCGCCTCGATGCTGGTGACGCCGACGGCACCGTCCGCCGCCAGGGCCTGCACCTTGTCGGCGCTGCGGTTGTACACCACCACCTCATGCTGCGCGCGCAGCAGCCGCCTTGCGATGTTCGCGCCCATGCGCCCGAGCCCTATGATTCCGAGTTGCATATCCGGTCCTCCCACTGCGTCATTGGTGATGAAACTGGTGACCAAACTGGTAACGAAACGGTAGCGGAACTGGTGGCGAAACCTGCTGCCGCCACGCGGCATTGTCCACCTCCGCGAACGCCCTTGCACAGGCCTCGCCACCCCCGCGAACGTGCCACTTAGCGCACTTCAGTTCGATCTGGCACTGGTTCGGGCGCACTCGGGGGGCTAAATTCCGCAACCCCGATTTACACCAACTAAACAGCCGCTTAAAATTCCCCGGCCAGCAGCGGCGGACTTGCATACGACCGGGCGGCTCCGATTTCACCGGCCAGCTTCTGGGGACACAGGCCGGCTAACCGCCCCCTAGCCATGTCCCTGCTCATGTTGCCAGCCCACCGCCTGCGCCCCGCCGTATCGATCCACCGCCTCGAGTAGCGCCCGCATCACAACTTCACTACCCGTTTCGCTACCCGCTTCGCATTCGCCCCAAGACCGCACTTTCCCGCGCGCCCCGAGCATGGCGCGCCACGGTTCGTTGTCCGGGCTCTGCGCTTTCAGCGCCAAGACACTCGCCTTCGCATCGCCATGTCCGCAAACAGCACGACCCTCGCCGCCCCGGAATCCGGGGAACACCAGCAAGGCAGCATCAACCGGCGCATCGTCGCCATCGTTTCCTTCAACTTCATTGCCTACCTGACGGTCGGCCTGCCGCTGGCGGTGGTGCCCGGCTTTGTCCACGGCGATCTTGGCTATGGCACGGTCGTGGCCGGGCTGGCGGTCAGCATCCAGTACCTGGCCACGCTGCTGAGCCGCGCCTACGCCGGCAACCTGTGCGACCTGCAGGGTCCCAAGAAATCCGTCACGCTCGGGCTCACGCTGGTTGCCGCCAGCGGGTTGCTGGGCGTGGTGTCCAGCCTGTTCGTGTCGATCGGCTGGCTTAGCCTGGCGTGGCTGTTCGCCGGCCGGCTGATGCTGGGCGCGGGCGAGAGCCTGGTGACCACGGGCACCATTGCCTGGGGCATCGGCGACGTGGGCGCCCGCCATACCGGCAAGGTGATCTCGTGGAATGGCATGACCACCTACGGCGCGCTGGCGCTGGGCGCGCCGGTTGGCGTGCTGCTGGATGCGCGCTGGGGCTTTGCCTCGCTGGGTATCGTCACCACCGTCATGGCCCTGGCCGCGTTCATGCTGGCCCGGCGCAAGGCAGCGGTGCCCACGGTAAAGGGCGCGCGCATGCCGTTTCGCACCGTGTTCCGCCATATGACGCCGTTTGGCCTGTGCCTGGCGCTGGGCTCGGTGGGCTTTGGCGCCATCACGGCCTTTGTCACGCTGTACTACGCCAGCCACGGCTGGGACCATGCCGCGCTGGCGCTGACCAGCCTGGGCGTGAGCTTTGTGGTGGCGCGCCTGCTGCTGGCCGATAGCATCGGCCGCTTTGGCGGCTATCGGGTGGCGCTGTGCTCGTTTGCCGTGGAAGCCGCCGGCCTGGCCCTGATCTGGCTTGCGCCAACGCCCGCGCAGGCGCTGATCGGCGCCGCCGTCACCGGCTTTGGCTTTGCCCTGGTGTTCCCGTCGCTGGGCATGGAGGCGGTCAAGCTGGTGCCCCAGAGCAACCGCGGCTCGGCGCTTGGCGCCTATGCGCTGTTCCTGGACCTGGCGCTGGGACTGACCGGCCCGGTGGCGGGCGTGATCGCCAGCCATGCGGGCTATGGCTCGGTGTTCCTGTTCTCGGCCGTGGCGGCGCTCGGCGGGCTGGGCCTGAGCCAGGTGCTGGCGGCGCGGTCGCGGCGCGCTGCCGTGCCGGCGCCGACGCACTGACTATCGCAATGCGCCAATCTCGCGGCACGCCAGATGAGGCCGCGAGATATTCCGATGCGACGAATTGACTCGGGAATTTTCTGATCTATTTTCAGACTTGTCCGATTGATTTTCAGGCAATCTACATGCATTCAGCCTTCAATATCGATTAATCGCAGGCATCCGCCGTTTTGTGCTTGACCCATTCAACTTGCGCCGCTACAGTACGCGGGTTCTTAATTCCAGGGCTACCCAGTGAGCACTTGTTCCGACGACAGTAGTCGATCCAGGATCGGCACCTCCGCCTGACGGGCCACGGTATCCCTAGCGACCGTGCCCCGCTTGCGGCACGGTGCTCTCGAGGCCGGACGTCCTGTCCCGCCTCTCTTCTTGAATACGGCTTCATTCTTCTGATCGCGCCTGCGTTGCGGCACGCCGCTGCCTGCGCCTGCCTGCGATTTGCACAAGGCTCACCGGTGCCTCCTGCTCAACACGGGAGTTCTCATGGTGTGGCACGAATTTGCCCTGCGCTTGCTCGAAGCGCTAGCGCTGGGCGCTTGCATCGGTACCGAACGGCAGCTGCGCCAGCGCATGGCGGGGCTGCGCACAAACGCGCTGGTCGCCGCCGGCGCGGCCTTGTTTGTTTCGGTTTCCGCTTTTACGTTTGATCCGCAGGGGCATGCGCGCATCGCCGCGCAGGTCGTCTCGGGCATCGGCTTTCTTGGTGCCGGCGTGATCATGCGCGACGGCCTGAACGTGCGCGGCCTGAATACCGCTGCCACGCTGTGGTGCTCCGCCGCCGTCGGCGTGCTCGCCGGCCTTGGCCATGCGCTGGAAGCCGCCATCGGCACCGCCTGCATCCTGTGCGCCAACTTTGGCCTGCGCATGCTGGGCCAGCGCATCAATCGCAACGGCACGGCCACCGCGCCGGAGGTGGAGATGGTTTATCGCATCACCACGGTATGCACGGCCCAGGAAGAAATCCGTGTGCGCGGCTTGCTGCTGCATGCGCTGACCGAAATGCCCGCCCTGCTGCTGCAGTCCCTGCACAGCGAGGACACCGCCGCTGGCGGACACATAGAAGTGCGCGCCGACGTGCTGGCCGCGCCCGGCAATGAAGGCAAGCTGGAGCAGATCGTCAGCCGCATCAGCATGGAAAAGAGCGTTTCCCTCGTGCGCTGGGCCATTCCGGCCGGCGCACTCGAATAACCCCAAGGAGAAGGAAAGGAGCTGGATATGCGTTTGTTCAACTGGATGCTCCCCCAGGCCCCCAACCGCCGCGTCGCCCAGGCGGGCCGCGGCACAGCCGCCCAGCTGTTCCAGGTGGTGCTGCTCTGCAAGGACGACTATGGCGCCCGGCTGGAGCAGCAGATCCGCCAGGAGCTGGCCGCGCGCGAACTCTCGCTGCAGCGCCTGCGCACCCGGCAGTGCGAGCGCCGCGAGCTGGTCGAGATGCGTGTGCTGGTGCATTGCCAGCCGGGCGGCAGGCCCGGCATGGTCAAGCTGGTGCAGCGCCTTGGCCTGGAGCCGCTGGTTCGCGCCGTGCGCTGGGAAACCGTGCCGCAGCCCGAGCGCGCGTTGGCCGCGGCCTGAGCGCAAGGCCGGCTCGCCAAGATCCACCCTGATTGCCTGAGAAAAGACATGGACCCAGACCCTTCCAGTAGGCAGCACCGAAGGCACGGCGCGTTCCAGCTGGCCTGATTCCGCGTTCGGCGTCCTGGCCGCGTGCGCGCCAGATCCGCCTTGCGCGCCGCCCCCCTTAGCAAAGCGGGCGCTTTCGCCCATCACCGGTTACCTGCGTGGATTGCCTCCCCGCAGCGCCGGGGATGCGTCACGCCTGTCGAATCCTGTCGTCCTTGAATCTCGAGCCTGTGATTCCACCGACGACGCACCGGCAACAAGCGGTGCCCCTGTCCTGGCTGCCGCCACGGCAAGTGCACCGACCGAGGAGAAAAAACCATGCAAACGCCCACCACCCGCCAACGCTTGCCGCTGCGCCGGCAGCCAGGCCTTGCGCTCGCCGCCGTCTGCGCGGCATGTATTGCGCTGGCCGGCTGCGATGGCGCCAGCTTGTCCGGCGCCATCGCCAACACGCCCAAGCACAATACCGAGCCGGTCCGCGAAGGCAACTTCATCACGGTGCCCGAGGCCTCGCCATTGCGCGCCCGGTTGCAGGTGCAGACCGTCGTCGAGCAAGCGTTGGAACGCCCCATCGAGGTACCGGGCACGATCGAGCCCGATGCCGCCAGGCTGGTCAAGATCGTGCCGCCAATGCCCGGGCGCATCGTCCGCCTGCACGCTGCCCTGGGCGACACCGTGCGCAAGGGAGACCCGCTTTTCACGCTGGATTCCGCCGAGCTGAGCGCGGCTCAGGGTGAGGCCAGCAAGGCGCGCGCGGCGCTCCTTGAAGCCAAGCTGAACCTGGACCGCCAACGCACCCTGTTCGAAGCGGAAATCGCGGCGCGCAAGGATTATGAACAGGCCCAGCTGGCCTACGCGCAAGCCAACAGCGACGCCGTGACCACGGCCGCCCAGCTCGCGCAGCTTGGCGCCGGCACCGCCCCGCAATCGCACCGCCAGTACACCATGCACGCGCCGCTGGCCGGCCGGGTGATCGAGCTCGAAGGCGCGCAGGGCGGCTTCTGGAACGACAACGGCGCGCCAGTCATGACGGTGGCCGATCTGTCCACGGTCTACCTCGCGGCCAGCGTGTCGGAGAAAGACATCGCCTCGATCTTCGTCGGCCAGCCCGCCGAGATCCTGCTCAACGCCTACCCCGGCAAGCCCGTGACCGGCAAGGTCCGCTACATCGGCGAGATCCTCGACCCCGACACCCGCACCGTGAAGGTCCGCGTGGCCATCGACAACGCGGACGGACGCTATCGCCCCGGCCTCTTCGCCAAGGTGACCTTCGCGGGCGAAAAGCACGCGGCGCTGCTGGTGCCGCCCAGCGCGCTGCTGCAAAGCGGGCTCTACACGCGCGTGCTGGTGGAGAAGGCTCCGCTGCGCTTCGAGCCGCGCGTGGTCACCACGGGCGCGCATGCCGACGGGCAAGTCGAGATCCTGGCCGGGCTCAAGGCCGGCGAACGCATCGTCGTGAAGAACGGAGTGCTGCTACATGATTGACCGCCTCGTCACCCTATGCTTCAACCGGCGCGCCATCGTCTGGCTGGTCTTTGCGCTGGTGGCGCTGTACGGCGCCTACAGCTGGAAGCAGCTGCCCGTGGAAGCCTATCCGGACATTGCCGACGTTACGTCGCAGATCGTGACGCAGGTGCCAGGCCTCGGCGCGGAGGAAATCGAGCAGCAGATCACCATCCCGCTGGAGCGCGCGCTGCTGGCCACCCCCGGCATGCATGTGCTGCGCACCCGCAGCCTGTTTGCGCTGTCGCTGATCACCGTGGTGTTCGAGGATGGCACCGACGGCTACTGGGCACGGCAGCGCCTGCAGGAACGCCTGAACGAGGTTGACCTGCCCTACGGCGCCAAGCCGGGGCTGGACCCGTACACCTCGCCTACCGGGGAGTTCTACCGCTACACGCTGGAGTCCGGCACGCGCGACCTGCGCGAGCTATCCGAGCTGCAGACCTGGACCGTGATCCCGCGCCTGAAGAAGGTGCGCGGCGTGGTCGACGTGACCAATTTCGGCGGGCTCACCACGCAGTTCATGCTGGAACTCGACCCGGCGCGGCTGACGCAGTACAACCTGACGCTGACCCAGGTCACCGAGGCGCTCAACGCCAACAACGTCAATGCGGGCGGCAGCGTCATCGACCGCGGCGAACAATCGTACGTGGTGCGTGGCGTGGGCCTGCTGCGCTCGCTCGACGACATGGGCAACGTGGTGGTCACGAGCAAGGACGGCACCCCCGTGCTGGTCAAGGACCTCGGCACGCTGCGCTACGGCAACGTGGAGCGGCGCGGCGTCCTGGGCAAGGACGACAACCCCGACACGATCTCCGGCATCACGCTGCTGCTCAAGGATTTCAACGCATCGCAAGCGCTTGAGGGCGTGCACGAGGCGGTGCGGGACCTGAACGACAACCTGCTGCCCAAGGACGTGAAGGTGGTCGCCTACCTCGACCGCACCGCGCTGATCGAAGCCACCATGCGCACGGTGGGCTTCACGCTGACCGAAGGCATGCTGCTGGTGGGCATCGTGCTGCTGCTGTTCCTGGGCAGCCCGCGCGCGGCGCTGATCGTGGCGCTGACGATTCCGCTCTCGCTGCTGATCGCCTTTATCTTCATGTACCACCTGCGCATCCCGGCCAACCTGCTGAGCCTGGGCGCGATCGACTTCGGCATCCTGGTGGATGGCGCGGTGGTGCTGGTGGAAAACATCCTGCGCCGGCGCGAGCAGGACAAGGACCGCGCGCTCACCCCGCGCGACGCCATCGAGGCCACCTTGCAGGTGGCACGGCCGATGTTCTTCGGCATGCTGGTGATCGTTGCGGCCTACCTGCCCTTGTTCTCCTTCGAGCGCATCGAGTACAAGCTGTTCTCGCCGATGGCGTTCGCCGTTGGCGCGGCGTTGATCGGCGCCTTGATCGTTGCGCTGGCGCTGGTGCCGGGGCTGGCCTGGATTGCCATGCGCAAGCCGCGCCGCGTGTTCCACAATCCTGTGCTGGACTGGCTGGGCGTGCGTTACCGCGCCGCGCTGGAGCGCGGCATTGGCCGCATCCGCTGGGTGGCCGCCAGCTGCGCGCTGGCGCTCGCCTGCGTGCTGGCGCTGGGTGCCACCATCGGGCGCGACTTCCTGCCGTACCTGGATGAAGGCTCGCTGTGGCTGCAGGTGCAGATGCCGCCCGGCATCACCCTGGAGCGCGCCTCCGACATGGCCAGCGAGCTGCGCCGGGTAACCCGCGAGTTCCCGGAAGTCTCCTACGTGGTGACGCAGACCGGCCGCAACGATGACGGCACCGACTACTGGACGCCCTCGCATATCGAGGCCAGCGTTGGCCTGCATCCGTACAAGACGTGGGCCTCGGGCATGACCAAGCAGCAGCTGATCGACAAGCTGGCGGCGCGCTACGCGCAGATGCCAGGCTACTCGGTGGGCTTCATGCAGCCGATGATCGATGGCGTGCAGGACAAGCTTTCCGGCGCCCATAGCGACCTGGTGGTCAAGGTGTTCGGCGAGAACCTGGGCGATGTGCGCCGCATTGCCGGCGAAGTGGCCGCCGCGCTGCGCGGCGTGCCTGGCGCCGCGGATGTGGCGATCGACGTGGAGCCTCCGCTGCCCAACCTGAAGATCGACCTGGACCGCGCCGCCGCCGCGCGCTATGGCATCAACGCGGCCGACGTGGCCGAGCTGATCTCCACCGGCATCGGTGGATCGCCGGTTGGCCAGCTCTATGTGGGTGAGAAGAGCTACGACATGACGGTGCGCTTCCCGCCGGCCATGCGTGCCAGCGCATCTGGCGTGGGCGACCTGATGCTGAGCGCGGCCAACGGCGCCAAGGTGCCGCTGGCGCAGGTCGCACGCATCAGCACCGTGTCCGGCGAAAGCGTGATCGTGCGCGAGATGGCGCGCCGCCACATCATCGTGCGCCTGAACGTGCGTGAGCGCGACCTGTCCGGCTTCCTCAAGCAGGCCCAGCCCGCCATCGAGCGCGCCGTGTCCTACGACCACAAGCGCATCCAGATCGAATGGGGCGGCCAGTTCGAGAACCTGGAACGTGCGCAGGCGCGCCTCGCCGTCATCCTGCCGATGACGCTGGCGCTGATGTTCGTGCTGCTCTTTGCCGAGTTCCGCAACCTGCGCCAGCCGGCGCTGGTGCTGCTGGCGGTGCCCCTGGCCACCATCGGCGGCCTGGCTGCGCTGCATCTGCGCGGCATGACGCTGAACGTATCCAGCGCGGTGGGCTTTATCGCCCTGTTTGGCGTCGCCGTGCTCAACGGCGTGCTGATGATCTCGCAGATCAACCGGCTGCGCGCGCAGAACGGCTTGAGCCTGCGCGAAGCGGTGATCGAAGGCGCGGCAAGCCGCATGCGTCCGGTGCTGATGACCGCCACCGTGGCCGCCATCGGGCTCACGCCGGCGATGCTGGCGCGAGGTCTCGGCAGCGATGTGCAGCGGCCATTGGCCACCGTGGTGGTATGCGGGCTCTTTACCGCCACCTTGCTGACCCTGCTGTTGCTGCCCGCCCTTTACTACCTGGTCGAAGCCCGCGCCGAGCGCGCGGCGCAAGCGGCCCGGGAATCGGAAACCGATGCCGAAGGCAATGCCCCGGCGACCAGCGCCGCCGGCCAGGCCTGAGGAAAATCCCATGCGAATCAAAGACAAGAACTTGCCAGCGGCAGCCGCCCTGCGCCACCTCTTCCTGGCAACGTCGCTGCTGGCGGCATCCGCATCCTGGGCGCAGGATGCGCCCGCCACCACCACCGCCACGGCCACGGCCACGGCCCGCGCGCCGGTCCGTTTTTCCTCCTTTCTCGACACGGTGGAGCGGCAGAACATCGGCCTGTCCGCGCAGCAGGAAACCATCCGCGGCGCCCAGGCCGAGATCTCGATCGCCGGCGTGCGCCCGGACCCGGTGCTCAAGTACGGCCGTGGCAGCATCGAGACCAGCCGCGCGGTGTCGCCCAAGCCGCCGCGCACGCATGAGTTCGAAATCGAGATCCCCATCGAGCTGGGCGGCAAGCGCGGTGCGCGCATCCGCGCCGCCGAGAGCAACCTGCGCCTGACCGAGGCCAACCTGCAGGGCTTCAAGCGCACGCTGTACCAGGAATCGGCCACAGCCTTTGTCGAAGCCTGCCGCAGCCGCGAGGCCCTGGCCCGGCAGGAATCGACGCTGTCTGCTCTGTCCAATGTGGTGCGCGCCAACGAGATCCGCCGCAAGGCCGGCGACATCGGCGGCCTGGAGCTGTCGCAGTCGCGGGTCGAACGCGACCGCTTCACCGCCGAGGTGAGATCGGCGCGCGCCGCCGCGCAGGCCGCCATGCAACAGCTGTCCGTCCAGCTTGGCGTGCGCGTGGCCGAGGCCTTCGGCAACGCGCCGCTGGCTTGCGAGTTCCAGCCGTACGATCCTGGCACCGACAGCGGCGCGCTGATCGCCCAGGCGATGGAAGCGCGCGACGAGGTCCGGATCGCCCGCGCCACGCTGGACAATGCCCGCGACAAGTCGGGACTGGCGCGCGCCAACCGCTGGGTGGATCCCAGCGTGAGCTTTGCGATGACCATGACCCCCGGCGTGCGCGGCACCACGGACGACGAGGGCCAGCCCAACGGCGATGCCACGGCGCGCTCGCGCATGCTGGGCGTGTCGGTATCGATTCCCCTGCCCTTGTCGCGGCTGCAGCGCGGCGAGCTGATCCAGGCGGAGTCGGAAGTCACGCAGGCCATGCTGGCCCTGCGCGAGGCCGAGCTGAAAACCGAGGTCGACGTGCGCAACGCGCTCACCGCGTTCCAGGCTGCGCAGGACAACCTGCAACGCTACCGCGACGCGGTGATCGCCGATGCCGACCGGGTGCTGGACGGCATGCGCCAGTCGTACCGCCAGGGTGCTGCCTCCCTGCTGGAACTGCTGGACGCGCAACGCACTGCGGACGAGACCTACCTCAACTACCTCCAGGCCCAGGCGGACCTGGCGGGCGCCACGGTGGAACTGCAACTTTCCACCGGCTTGCGGCCCGTGCTTTAAAGGCCCGGTGCGCCCCGGCCACGGCCTGGGCGCGCCGAACGATTCGATTACGTCGAGTCAAAAGACAAAGGAAACTTGCCATGAAAGCCGTCAACCTTGCGCCGCCCGCCCAGCGGTGGCGCCTGTATCGCCTGAGCGTGATCGCGCGGCTGGACGATGTGCCCGACGTACGCGTGGCCATGCGCTGCGCCACCAGCGACTGCGGCCAGTACCCGGCCAACGAGCGGCAGATGCCGCTCGGCCTGCCGCCAATCAAGTGCATGCTGAGCTACGAGATCCGGATGCCGCAAATGCGGGCTGGGCAGTTGCTGGTCGCGCTGGAACGCGCCCTGGTGTCGGTGCCCATCATCCTGCTGCGCCTGGAGGTCTTGGGCAACCATGCCGAAGCGGCACACGCCGGACGCCTGGAACGAGTGTCTTCGCCCTCGGGCGGCACCCGCTCCCGGCCCGCCGCGGCCGCGCCGGCCGCGGTGGGGTGAAACCACCCGGCGCCGCCGTTCAGCCCCCCACACCCGTTTGGTCAAGTCAACCCGGGCGCGGGCAGCTCCGTTACGGGATTGCCGGGATCAGACCTTGACGTCGATGCTCTGGCCAAGGTGAGGGGGATTGCTGGCCGGGACGCTGACTTGCGGCATCGAGCCCAGCAGGGTTGCCACACTCTGAGCCTGCAGGTCCAGCGACTTGCGCAGCATCATGGTGGGCACCGGATCGCCGCCCGAGTTGCTAGCCGCACTGACGAGGGAAATATCCATTGGATGGTCTTCCAGGTTGAGATCGAGGTTGAGATCGAGGTTGAGGTTGAAGTTACGTTCGAAGCTACGGTTAAAGCTACGATTGGCATTGAAGCCAGCGGGAAGGCGCACCTCCCAGCATCCATGTTGTCGGCCATCAACCGGGAATCTTTAGCGCGGCGGCCGCGATAGCGGGCCGCCCGCTTGGCATCCGGAACGTTTATCATAAGCAACCCGGCCGCTTTGGCCGGGAAAGGCAAGACAGCCAGCACCGTCAGCGTGGCGGCTGAATCCGGCGAAACCAGTCACCAGAATGAACATCATGGGTCGGGCGCAAGACATTGCGGCAAGCGTCGCTATTTCGTGTTTGGCTTTTGGCATCTCGACGGATTGCCTGGCGCTGGATTCGGCCGAACTCTATGAGCGCGAATCACCCAGCATCTGGGTGGTATCCGTCTTCGACGCGCAAGGCACGCGGTTCGGCCTGGGCAGCTCGGTGGTGATCGGGCCGGAGGAGCTGGTCACCAACTGCCACGTGCTCAAGAGCGGCAAGTCCATCAGCATCCGGCGCGAGAAGGTCACGTATGGCGCCAGCCTGGTGCACGCCGATGTCGAGCGCGACCTCTGCATCCTGCGCGCCAAGGGCCTCACCGCACCGGCGGCAAAGATCGCGCCGCTGGCCGCGCTCAAGGTGGGGCAGAAGGTCTACGCCATCGGCGCGCCGCGCGGCTACGAGCTGACGCTGAGCGATGGCCTGCTCTCCTCGCTGAACAAGGACGAGCGCGACCGCATCGTCCGCTTGCAGACCACCGCCCCGATCTCCCCGGGCTCCAGCGGTGGCGGCCTGTTCAACACGGACGGGCAACTCGTCGGCATTACCTACCTGATGCGGACCGACGCGCAGAACATCAACTTTGCCATTCCCGCGCAATGGATCAGCGAGGTGCCGGCGCGGTCCGCGCTGGCGCTGCAGAAGTTCCGTAGCGAGACGGCATCCGCCGCTCCGCCTGCCATGGCGCTCCCGCCTGGCCCGCCGGGCCAGGGCGCCACGGCCTACGCCCCGGCCCGGCCCGCATCCGGCCCGCAGGGCAGGCAACTGACCGGGGCCGAGCTGACCAGCCATTTCATGCATCTTGGCAGGATCAATGCCATCGCGCCATCCGGCGTTACGCTCTGGATGCAGGTCCGGGAAAGCGGCAGCCTGGATGTGACCAATTCCGTCAGCCGCGGCTATTCGTCCGGGCGCTACCGCATCGAGCCGGAAACCAGCCAGGTCTGCCTGGAGATGGCCAACCCGAATTTCAGCGCGATGCAGACGTGCTATCGGCTGACCGAGGCCGACGGACGCTATATCATGCGATCCGCCACCAGTCCCTATTACTTTTCATACACGAAGTAGCGAGCGGGCGCCGGCCGCAGCGGCTAGCCTCGCCATTTTTCTCTGGGCACAAGACATGGGAAACCGATATCGAAATAGCGCCCCCGTCGCGCTGGCCTTGGCGTCGATGCTGCTGGGCGGCTGCGCGCCGACCACCGTCGGCGTGACCAGCCGCGCCAGCGACTACACCGGCAAGCCCACCCGCATGTATGTGCTGGGCACGACCGGCATGGGGTGGAACAGCGACTTCTCCGCAGCGTTCGCGGCCAAGTTCCGCGAGGTGACCCGGCAGTGCGGCGTGGAATCGGCGTACGACGAGATCTCGGGGCTGGAGCTGGACTCGACCGCGCTGACCGGCAGGATGCGTACGTTCGGCGCCGATACGGTGCTGACCATCGCCAATGGCGGGGGCGTGGTCAATGCGTCCGGCGGCCGCCTGTCGATCGACTATGGCACGACGCTGACGGATGTCAGGCAGAACCGTGCGGTGTGGAAAGGCAAATACACGTTCAGCCGCGGCGGCACCATCATCCCGATCGAGGAACGCGCTGCAGTCCTGGCGATCGACATCACCAACAGCCTGAAGAAGGACCGCTTCCTCACCGGCTGCGCGCAGATCGCGCTGGGCCAGAATGGCCGGCTCGACCCGGCTGCCGTGCCGCATGTCGCCGCCGGTGGCGGCAATGGCGCGGCCGGCAGCACGAATACGATCACCTCAGCCCGCCCGGCGCGCCCCGTCTCCGCGCCCGCGGGCCCCACTACCGCGGCAACCCTGCGGGACCTCCAAGACCTGCTGCCACCGAAGTGACAGGCGCGGGCCGCAACGGGATCAAACGCCCAGCCCGGCCTCGTCCAGATCCGCGAACAGGATCGTGCCGGTTTCCGATTCGGTGACAAACACCTTGCGCGGCTGCCCTGGCTCAACGGCGGGCTGAAACACCAGGTTGGTGGTGGTTGCGCCCGCCGGGCTGGCGAGGATCGCCTCGGGCTCGCCACGCTTGCTCAGCACCCACACGCAGCCCAGGCTGGCATGCGCCACAAACAGCCGGTCACGGCTGTCGATGGCCATGCCGTCGGGCCCGCTGGTGCCGTAGAACGTAAAGAACTGCCCCACCTTCGACACACTGCCGTCGGCCTGCAACGGCACGCGCCACACGCAATTGCCGCGCGTGGCCGCCACGAACAGCACCTTCTCGTCGCAGGACAGCGCCAGGCCGTTGGGGCTGGGCACATTGCCCAGCAGCAGGTCCAGCTGCCCACCGGGCCGCAGGCGGTAGACGCGGCCCGTGGGATCGTGCAGGCCGGTCTGGCCCTGATCGGTGAAATACAAGTCGCCACGACGAGAGATCACCAGGTCGTTCACGCCCTTGAACTGCTCCGCGTTGCGCCGTCCCAGCAAGGTGGTCACCTCGCCCGTGTCCACGTTGACGCGCAACAGGCCGTTGCGATAGTCCGCCACCACTAGTTCGCGCGCATTCAGGAACTTCATGCCATTGGGCTCGCCCTTGTACTCGGCGACCAGCGACCACTCCCCGGCCGGCGAGATGCGCAGGATGCGCCCGAACGGGATGTCCGTCACGTACAGGTTGCCCGCGGGGTCGAATACCGGCCCCTCCAGGAAGCTGTCGATGCAGGCCCCGCCCTTGTTGGCATCGGCCCATTCGGAGCGCACGCCGGTCTTGCGCAAATGCGCGGGCATGGCCGAGAAGACCTGGAGGGATATCTCGCGGGGCACCGTTCTGAAGTACATGTTCGTTCCTTGTTGTCCTGGCGCTGCGCAACGGCGGCGCTTGCCCATTTACTCGGCCTTCACATCGGCGGATTTTGCCACCTGGCTCCACAGCGCGGTGTCGTCCTTGATGCGCCTGGCGAAGTCTGCCGGCGCAATGCCGCCCGGCTGGGCACCCATGCTGGCCAGGCGCTCCTTCACCTCCGGGCTGTTCACGCTCTTTTGCACCTCCGCCTGCAACTTGGCGACCAGCGCAGGGGGCGTGCCTTTGGGCGCCGCCAGGCCAAACCAGTTGATGACCTTGTAGTCCTTGAGGCCAGCTTCGGCAAAAGTCGGCACGTCCGGCAGCGCCGGCACGCGCGCCGCGCCCGTGACCGCCAGCGCGCGGGCCTTGCCGCCCTTGATCTGCGGCACCGCGGTCGGCGTGGCGGTGATCAGGATATCCACGTTGTTGCCGATCAGCCCCATCAGCGCATCGCCCGCGCCCTTGTATGGGATATGCGTGATCGATATCCTGGCGTCCTTCTTGAAGACCTCGGCGGACAAGTGCGTGGAGCTGCCGGCGCCGCCCGAGCCGAAGTTCAGCTTGCCCGGGTTTTGCCTGGCGAAGTCGATCAGTTCCTGCAGCGTCTTGAACTTCGAGCTCGCGGGCACGATCAGGATCACCGGCGTCTGCGCAATCGTGGTCACCGGCACCAGGTCGTTGTTGTAGTCCCAGGGCAGCGCCTTGAACAGCGACGGCAGCATGGTGTACGTGGTGTCGTTGGCCAGCAGCGTGTAGCCATCGGGCGCGGAACGTGCCACCTGCAGCGTGCCGATGGTGCCGCTGGCGCCGGGCTTGTTCTCCACGAAGAACGACTTGCCGGTGCTTTCGGTCAGCTTCTGCGCCACCTGACGGGCCACGAAATCGGTGGTGCCACCGGCGGTGTATGGCACGACGATGCGCACCGGCTTGTCGGGCCAGGTGCCGCCGTGGGCATAGGTGGTGGCCACACTGAGGGTTGCCAGGGCAAGGCTGGCGCAAAGGCGGTGGTACATGGCTGTCTCCATTGATGCCTGACTGATGTCCGGTGTTCGCTATGCGTGGCTCACGCCTGCTCTTGGCGGCGGGTCGTTCTTCCGAAGTTGTCGCACCGAATATTCTATTAGACGGAACGACATTCCGATTAATTGTAGGGGCCGTTGATTCGCCGGTCAATCCGGGGGCTTTCCCTAGCGGGCCTCGTCCCGGGCGGGACGGATTTGCCATTGGCGGCAATGTGGGTGTTCGGCTGGGCAGCGCTGCCTGCGTTACCATGGCAGCGTACGTTTCACCTTGCGCATGCCCTCGCGCTGCCGCACCCATCTCGCGCCTTCGCCGCCATCACCCAATCGCCATGACCTCAGCACTGCTGCTTGAAAACATCCATGACACCGCCGTCGAGCGCTTCAAGGAAGCGCATGTCACCGTCGAGCGCCGCACTGGCGCGCTCGCTGGCGACGAACTGCATCGCGCTCCCGCGGCCCACCAGATTCTCGGCATTCGCTCCGCCACGCACCTTGGCGCCGCAGAAATCGAAGCCGCCAGGCACCTCGTGGCCATTGGCTGCTTTTGCATCGGCACCTCGCAGGTAGACCTCGACGCCGCGGCCCGCGCCGGCATGCCGGTGTTCAACGCGCCGTTCTCCAATACGCGTTCCGTGGCCGAGCTGGTTATCGCGGAGGCGATCCTGCTGCTGCGCCGCGTTCCCGAGAAAAACGCGTTGGCGCACGCCGGCAAATGGGCCAAGGGCGCAAGCGGGTCGTTCGAGGCGCGCGGCAAGACCATCGCCATCATCGGCTATGGCAATATCGGCTCGCAGGTTGGCGTGCTGGCAGAAGCCATGGGCATGCGCGTGGTGTACTACGATGTGCAGGCCAAGCTGTCGCTGGGCTCGGCGCGCGCGGCGCGCTCGCTGGCGGATGCGGTGTCGCAGGCCGACATCGTGACGTTGCATGTGCCGGCCACCGCGCAGACCAGGAAGATGATCGATGCCGACGTGCTCCGGCAGTTCCGGCGCGGCGCAATCCTGATCAATGCGTCGCGCGGCACCGTGGTGGATATCGAAGCGCTGCGCGCGGCGTGCGATGACAACCATATCGCCGGCCTGGCGATCGACGTCTTCCCCGAAGAGCCCAAGACCAACGCTGACCGCTTCACCAGCCCGCTGCAAGGCGTGCCCAACGCGATCCTGACGCCGCATATCGGCGGCAGCACGGAGGAGGCGCAGGAAAATATCGGCACGGAAGTCGCCACCAAGCTGATTGCCTTCCTCAGGACGGGCGATACGATTGGCGCGGTGAATTTCCCCGAGGTGAGCCCCGGCCCGCTGACGTCGCCGGCGCGGCTGCTCAACGTGCACGGCAACGCGCCGGGCGCGCTCGCCGCGCTCAACACGCTGCTGGCGCGCGACGGGGTCAACATCGTGGCACAGCACCTGCAGACGCATGGCCAGATGGGCTACGTGGTGACCGACCTCGACAAGGTGCCCTCGCCAACGCTGGCCGCCGCGCTGGATGCGGAAACGACATTCATCCGCTGCCGCACCATCATTAACCCGCTGGCCTGAACGGCAGCGCGGCGCCATCGCTGCCTCGCCGGCAGCGGCCAGGACAGCGGCCATCGGCCGCTGTCTTCAATTCACCCGGAAATGCTCCACCGACTGGCCCGCGTTGACTGCGCGCAGCAGCCATGCGGGCATGGGGCCCACGCCATCCCAGACTTGTCCCTCCGCATTGCGGTAGCGGCGTGCGGGGGCGCTCGCCTGCGGCACTGCTGGCGCAGGTGCTGCCGCGGCCGGCGCGGCGGCGGCCTCGGCCGCCTGTGCAGGGGCTGCTGCAGGGGCCGCCGGTTTCACGGCTCCCGCTTTCTGCACGGGCACGGACATGGTCACCCGTGCAGGCGCAGGCGCGGCGGCCGGGGTTGCCGCCGGCTCTGCAGCCAATGCTGCCGCCGGCTTTTCCGCGGGCACGGCTTCAGCGACTGCCACCGCATCTGCGACAGGCGCGGCGACAGGCGCAGCGACCGGCGTTGCGATTGGCGTTGCGATTGGCGCGGCGACCGGCACAGCAGGCTGCGCTGATTCCCTGACAGGGGCAGGAGCGCGTTTGCGCGCCACGGCCTTGCGCGATGGCTCAGGTGCGACTACCGGCGGCGCGGTGATCGGCCCGGCAGGCAACAACGCGGGTGGTGCCGTGATCGGTCCTGCGGGCAATCGCGCCTGGGCTACATCCGTTTCACTTTCCTCCACGATGGGTTCCTCGGCCGGCGCCCTGGCAGGCGCCGCCTCCCAGTCAAAACAACCTGCCGCCTCCAGTTCATCCATGGAGATGCCGAACCGCTCCATCTGGACGCGAATCCAGACAATGGCGGCGACTTTCTTGACGTCGGCGGGATCAGAAGAAGGCATGGCAAAAGACACAATAAATGCAGGTAGAAGGAGCGGGGGAACGGTCGCGGATGCGGCGCTGGCAGCACCCTGGAGATCCTGAGGATCGCACATGATAGCCGAGCGCGGGACCGGCCCCCGCCGAGCTTTGAATCCGGACGCAAAAGCCGGGCCACAGGCCCCTCTCCTGCACCCCCTCGATGACCGCAAATCCGCCTCCGGGGGGCATTGGCCAGCCCGCGTCCATGCCCCGCCCCCAACGCTGCGCCATCATGCAAAACCCACACAAGTTAAATGAGAACGATTATCATATGCGACTTCACGATCACGATTTCCCGGCCGTCCCGGCCAGCGGCCTGTGCGCAACACGGCACTGCCAGCCCCCGTCTTGAAAGGATGCATCGCCCATGAATCGCCTCATCACCTCCGCCCTGCTTTGCGGCGCTGCACTGAGCGGCACCGCTCAGGCTCACCAGGTCTGGCTGGAGCAAACGCCGGCGGCCGCCCAACTGTATTTTGGCGAATTCAACGAGAACCTGCGCGAAGTTTCGCCGGGACTGCTGGACCGGTTCGTGCAACCCTCTGCCGTACTGGTAACGGCAAGGGGTGAGCAACCCCTCAAGGCCGACAAGACCACCAACGGCTTCGTGCTCTCGGGGCGCGCAGGCGCGGGCGAGACCATCGTCGCGCAGGACACGGGCTATCCGCTGCTGGAGCGCAAGGACGGCGACAAGGTGATCCGCACCGCCTGGACGCCGGCGGCTCGCTTGCTGGGCGCTGGCTCCACAACCGCAGTAGCGCCCAAGCTCGCGCTGGACATCGTGCCGACCGGCCACGCCGGCGAGTACCAGGTGGTCTATGCCGGCCGCCCACTGCCCAAGGCCAAGGTGGGCGTGGCCGTGCAGTCCGGCTGGGGCCGCGAACTGCGCACCGACGACCAAGGCATCGTGCGCCTGGCGCAGCCGTGGCAAGGCACCTACGTGCTGGAGGTGCACCACGTCGACAAGACCGCCGGCGAGCGCAATGGCAAGCCATACGACATCGCCAGCTACGTCACCACCCTGTCGCTGACGCAGGGCGATGGCCTGCCCGCGGTACCCGCGGTGCCGGCAGCCACGCCCAACAAGTAAGGGAGCGCTTGTCATGGGATTGAGCCAGACCGGCCGCTATCGCCTTGGCGTTGCCTCGCGCGTGGTGGCCGCCATCGGGGGCGGCTACGTGCTCGCGGCCGTGGCCACCGGGCTGCTTGCCGTGGTGCTGCCCATGCCGCCCGCCGAGGCGGTGATGACAGCCACGCTGCTGTCGTTCTCGCTTTACGCGTGCGCGGTGCTGTGGGTGTTCGCCGCCGGCAGCGCGTGGCGCGCCTGGGCCGGCGTGGCGGTGCCTGCCGTGGGGCTCGGCCTCTTGCTGGCCGCCTTGCGCAGCGCGCCATGAGGGCCGGGCTGCGTCAATCGATGGCCTGGCTGCATAGCTGGTCCGGACTGCTGGTGTGCTGGGTGCTGCTGCTGGTGTTCTGCGCCGGCACTGCCAGCTACTTCAAGGACGAGATCACGCTATGGATGCAGCCCGAGCTGCACCGCTCGGCCGCCACGCAAGTGTCCAGCGCCGACGCCGCCGGCCGTGCGGTAGCGTACCTGCAGCGCAACGCCGCGGACTCGCCCCGCTGGTTCATCGACCTGCCGGATGCGCGCAACCCTGCGGTAAGCGTGCTGTGGATGCGCCCACCCGGCGCGCCGGCCTCAGGCATCGGGGGCGGCCGCGGCCGCTTCGAGAGCCGCACGCTGGATCCGGCCACCGGCGCCTTCCTGCAGGCCGTGCGCGACACGCGCGGCGGCGAGTTCCTCTACCGCCTGCACTTCGACCTGTACTTCATGCAGGCGATCTGGGCGCGCTGGATCATCGGGTTTTGCGCCATGTTCATGCTGGTGGCCATTGTCAGCGGCATCATCACGCACCGGCGCATCTTCCAGGACTTCTTCACCTTCCGGCCGCGCAAGGGCCAGCGCTCCTGGCTCGATGCGCACAATGCCACCGCCGTGCTGGCCCTGCCATTCCACCTGATGATCACCTACACCGGGCTGGTCACGCTGATGTTCATGTACATGCCGTGGGGCATCCAGACTGCGTACCAGGGCAACCAGCAGGCTTTCAACAATGAGGCCTTCGGCCGCGCGCCACAAGGCAAGCCAAGTGGGCAGGCGGCTGCGCTGACGCCGGTCGCCCCGCTGGTGGAGCAAGCCGTGCGCCATTGGCGTGGCGCGCAGCCCACCCGCGTCGCCATCATGCTGGCGGGCGATGCCAACGCCACCATCACGGTGTCGCGCGGCACCGAGGGTTCGCTGTCCGCCAATGCGCCGTCGATGCGCTTTAACGGCGTCACCGGCGCCCTGATCGCGGCCACGGGAGACGCGCCCGGCGCGGCCAACCAGACGCGTGGCGTGATGGTGGGCCTGCACGAGGCGCATTTCGCCGGGCCCTTGCTGCGCGCGCTGTTCTTCGTGAGCGGGCTGGCAGGTTGCGCCATGGTGGCCACCGGTGCGCTGCTGTGGGGCGTGAAGACGCGCCAGGGCCAGGCCAAGGCGCTGGCGGCCGGCGCGCGCCCGAGCTTTGGCCTGCGGCTGGTGGATGCGCTCAACCTCGGCGCTATTGCCGGCCTGCCGATCGCGTTTGCTACGTACTTCTGGGCCAACCGCTTGCTGCCCGTGGGCATGCCGCACCGCCCCGACGCGGAGATCCATGCCTTCTTCATCGCCTGGAGCGTGGCAGCCGTGCTGGCGCAGGTGCGGCCGACGCGCACCATGTGGCGCGTGCAGTTGTGGGCCGGTGCGCTGATGCTCGCTGCCATTCCCGTACTCAACGCCTTCACCACGCAGACCCACCTGGGCGTGACGCTGCTGCAGGGCCAGGGGCCCGCTGCCGTGGCCGGATTCGACCTGACGGTGCTGGCGCTGGGCATTGCGCTGGGCGCGGCAGCGCATGTCCTGGGGCGGCGCGCCAAGGCGCGCATGCCCGCGCAGCGCTCGGTGCCAGCCAAGGACATCGGCATGCCATCCAGCGATGCGAAGGGAGCCGCATGAGCGCAAGCCTGGGTTTCTTCACTGCGCTGGCCTTCGCCTATAGCGGCTTCACCGCGCTGAGCCAGACGCTGGACCGGCACTATGCCGATCGCCACGGCCGCGGCGCCGCGGCTTCGCCCGCCGAGCGCCTGCGCCTGCAGGTACTCGGCTGGGCCGCGCTGGCCCTTGCCCTGGCGGCTTGCGTGCAGCAGCAAGGCTGGCCGATGGGCAGCGTCTCATGGGTCGGCACGCTGACGCTCGGCGCGCTCGTGCTGGTGCTGCTGCTCGGCTACGCGCCGGCCATCGCGGTACGCGCCGCCCGCTGGGCAGGGATGCTCGGCGGATGCGGGCTGCTAATGATGGGCGCGATGCCCGCCTAGCCATCCCGGGGCCTGCGAACAGGATCAGGCGCGCGGCAAACGCATCGCGCCCGTCCCGCCGCAGAGCGTGACAACGACGCCGTCCGGATTGCCGCAGGCCCGCTAGCGGCTATCATGACGGCCATTCCAACTCACCGGCACAGTCCTTCGCCCGCCATGCCTGACAACACCCCCGCAAGCCAGCCATACGCACTGGAGAATCCCTTTCTCGAATCGCTGAATCTCACCATCGTGGAGTGGCAGCCGGACCTGGTGCGCATGTCGCTGATGCCGCAGGCCGCGCACCTCAACAACACGGGCGTGGTGCAAGGCGGCATCCTGGCCACGCTGCTGGACGCGGCGGGCGGCTACGCCGGGCTGTTTCCCGAGAATGGCGTGCGCCGCGCCGCCACTACCATCTCGCTGAACGTCAACTATGTCTCGTCCGCGCAAGTAGAGCCGCTGCTGGTGGTCGGCCGGCGCGTGGGCGGTGGCCGCCGGGTATTTTTCTCCAACGCCGAGGTCACCGACAGCCAAGGCCGTCTGATCGCCACCGCGCAGGCCGCATTCCGCAGGAAGGATCCGGCCTGAGCAGACCAGACCGCGCCCGTGTTGCCGGCGCGCCATGCAAGGCGGGCTAATCGCGCGACGACAGCGGCGGCGCGATCTCTTCCAGCGGGCGCTTCTCCGCATTGACCGCATAGCGCAGGGCAAACAAGCCCGCAACGATCACCAGCGCCGCGCCGATGCCATAGCCAACAGCCACCGCGGCGCGGCTGCCGCTCTCGATCAGCGCGCCGAACAGCAACGGACCGATAAAGCCCCCGGTGCCTGTCCCCACAGCGTAGAACACGGAGATGGCGAGGGCGCGCGTCTCGATGGGAAAGACCTCGCTCACCGTCAGGTAAGCGGAACTGGCCGCCGCGGAGGCCAGGAAAAACACCGCCGACCAGCACAGCGCCTGGCTGCGTGCATCAAGCCAGCCCTGCTCGAAGGCCCACCCGGTCATGGCCAGTCCCACGCCGCAAAGCACATAGGTCAGCCCGATCATGCGGCGGCGCCCGATGTGGTCGAACAGTGGCCCCAGCAGCAGCGGCCCCAGCACATTGCCCAGCGCAAAGGGGAAGATATACAGCGCCACGCGGTTATCGGGCACGCCGTGAAAGCGCGTGAGCACCAGCGCATAGGTAAAGAAGATCGCGTTATAGAAGAACGCTTGCGAGACCATCAGCGCCAGGGCTACCGCGCTGCGCAGCCGGTAGCGCTTGAACAGCACATGCGCGACCTCGCCGAGCGTGGGCGCCGCGCGCCTGGAAAGCAGGATCTTGCCCGTGGCCGGCGGCAACGCGCCGCACTGGGCCACCACCTGCGCCTCGATGGCGGCGACGATGCGCCCGGCTTGCGCGCCACGCCCATGCGTGAGCAGCCAGCGTGGGCTCTCCGGCACGTCCCGGCGCACCAGCAAGATGGCTAGCGCCAGCACTGCGCCGAGCAGGAACGCCACGCGCCAGCCCAGGGCCGGGCCCAGCACGCGCGGATCCAGCAGCACCAGGCTCAGGCCCGCGCCAAGTGCGGCGCCGAACCAGAAGCTGCCGTTGATGGCCAGGCTGACGCGCCCGCGCACGCGCGCCGGGATCAGTTCATCGATGGCCGAGTTGATCGCCGCGTACTCGCCCCCGATGCCAAGGCCCGTCAGGAAGCGGCACACCGCGAAGAAGACAAAACCCGTGGAAAAAGCGGTGGCCAATGTCGCCGCCATGTACACCGCCAGCGTCACCAGGAACAAGGCCTTGCGGCCAAGGCGGTCCGCAAGGCGGCCGAACACCAGCGCGCCCGTTACCGCACCAGCGATGTACAGCGACCCTAGCCACCCTACCTGCGCCGCATCGAGGCCCAGGCCATCCGGGCGCTCGAGCACGCCGCCCAGCGATCCCACCAGCGTCACCTCGAACCCGTCGAGCACCCACGCCACCCCCAGCGCGACTACCACCCGCCAGTGCCAGCGCGACCACGGCAGGCGGTCCAGGCGGGCGGGGATATCGCTCTGAATGACTGGCATGACAGTTAGCCGTCAGCGCCCAACGCGCCAGGCGCGCGACGCCTACAATGAATCATGGCCACCATATTAGGGAACCGCCATGATCGCCTATATGCTCTTCCTCGGGGTAATTGTCCTGCTCTACGCCTTCGTCATTCGCGCAGGCTTTTTCCACAAGTCGGTGCTCTATCCGGAACACGCCCATCCGTTCCATTACTGGTGGGACCGGATCGTCCATCACCAGAAGAAAGAGAAAACCAGCTAAGGCGCTTGGCGCTTGGCGCTTGGACCCCGCAAGGCCTGACCAGGCCGCCCAGCCCGCCGATTGGCGGGCTGTTTCATGCTGGTGACCGGCACCGGGCACCGGGCGCCGGGCACGATCGCCGGTGCGGAAAACGGAAAACGAGCGCCCCGATAAAGAGGCCCTTGCTGCTCATGACTGCCTGCCCGGGTGCTAAACTGGCCGCCCTTTTTATCCGGCCATTGCTCCCTATCCATGCGCATTTCCCGCCTCGCTACCCGAGCTGCAATTCTTTCTGCCTGCCTGGCATCCGCCAGCGCCGGCGTCATCGCTGCCGAGGCCCCGCCCGCGCCCACGCCCGGCCAGGTCACCGCCGCCATCCAGCAATCGGAAGCTGAGCGCCTGAAGCAGCTGGAGCAAACTGACCCGGCAGCGGCCGAGCGTGCGCGCTCGCCGCTTGTGGCGGGGATCATGGCTTCCATCAAGGCGCATACGGTCAAGGGCTGCCTGCCCGCCAGCGGCGGCGAGATCGTTTGCATCGTCGGGGTCAAGGCCGGCCGCCGCGACGGCTACCGCGCACTGGCCTTCGGCGGCAACCCAGAGCCGTGGGTGCTGGCGCGGCGTGAAGAACCCGCCATCAGTGGCCCGGACGCCGGGCAAGCCACCGCCTCGATGCGCGAATTTGCCCGCGGGCAATTGAAGACCCAGACGGATGCGCAGGCAGTCGCGGAACTGACCGAAATGGCCACGTCGCTGACGGTCAAGCAACTCGACGAGTGCCACCTGAGCCACGATAGCGGCAACGTACGCTGCTCTGCCGTGATCTCCACCGGCGGCAAGCCCGACCAGCGCGTCACCGGCTTTGCCTTTGCGCTTGAAGCCGGCGGCTGGCGATTCGTGCCGCGCGAGCAGTAGGCAGGCCGCTGAGGCCATCCCGGGCCACTGCCCCGCAGACAGCGGGGATCACATCGCCTAGCTTCGAGTGTTGATCCAAGTCAAGTGGGTGATGAAGCACAATCCCCACGCTATTGGGGCAGATGCCCGGCGCCCACGGTGAGACACTGCGTGCGGGCGAGAAAAGCGTCTCGCCCAATGTCACTTCTTCATGCCCTCCGTTTATCCGGTGGGCATTTTTTTTGGCCTTGCCGAGCGCAGCCATCGCTTTCAAGGCCGCAGCAGACCCCGAAACATCATGTGCCGCGCGAAACGTCCTCGCCGCAATGGCCCGGGCGCTTTTCCGCCGTCAATAGTCCTTCAATGATTACCCCAACAAGAGGGGATCTTCCCCGCGCAAGATGGGTGCACAATCCGGCCTGAAACAGCAACCGCAGGCCTCGAATCCCATGCTAAATGACGCGAAACCACAGGTCGATCCGGCCCGCCGCGGCGAAGCCGTGAAGGAGTTGGGCGCCGGTGCGCGCACGGATACGGGGATGCCTGGCGCGCGGGCCACGGCGCAGCAGATCGCGGAACGCCGGACGCGGGCCCTCGCGGATTTACTCGAGGAAGCGATTCGGAGCGGGACGCCGCGGGCGCTGCGAAGCCATCGCAGGCGGTAGCTTTCGCCCTTTCGCCGGCGCCGTGATCCTCCTGGTGCCTGCGGCGGTCGTCATGGGCACCTTGATTACCTGCCACGTAATTGGCGCGCAGCCCCCCAGTTCCGACACTGAGCTTGCCTGGACTCCCCAGGTAACCGCCACCGGAGCTGCCTCATGCCTGCCACCGCCATTGCACATTCCGCCCCGTCCCCGCGCCAACCCCACGCATCAACCCCCACTTGGCGCCATTCCACGCAGCCCGGCCATGCGCTGACCCGTGACGGCGTGCCGCTGTTCGTGCGCGAACTCGGCTAAGGCCGCTTGCCAAGGACTCCAGCCATGACCTTCTCGAGCCTGAACCGCGCCGAGAGCGCGCCCGTCCCGCACCACGCCGCCGCATCGTCCCCGACCGCCATGGACCGCCTGGCCCTGTTGGTGATACTGAGCGGCACCTTCATGGTGGTGATGGATTTCTTTATCGTGAATGTGGCGCTGCCGGCCATCCAGCGCGAATTGCATGCCAGCGCCGGCGCGCTGCAGTTCGTGGTGGCGGGCTATGGCCTGGCCAATGCCACCGGGCTGATCACCGGCGGGCGGCTGGGCGACATGCTCGGGCGGCGCTGCATGTTCATGCTGGGCCTGTTGCTGTTCGCGCTCGCCTCCGCCGCTTGCGGGCTTGCCCCGTCCGCGCCCGCACTGGTCGCGGCACGCGTGGCGCAGGGCCTGGCGGGCGCGCTGCTCCAGCCGCAGGTGCTGGCCATGCTCTCGCTCACCTACACCGGCCCCGCGCGGGCGCGGGCCTTCGCCGCGTACGGTCTCACGCTAGGCCTGGCGGCGCTGCTCGGCCAACTGGTAGGCGGCGCGCTGATCCGGGCCGCCCCGGGCGGGCTGAGCTGGCGCGCTTGCTTCCTGATCAACGTGCCCGTGGCCATCATTGCGCTGCTGCTGGCGCCACGCGTGTTGCGCGCATCGCCGCCCACCAGCGGCAGCAAGCCGGACGTGCCTGGCATGGCGCTGTTGGCGGCGGCGCTCGGTGCGCTGGTGTGGCCTCTGGTGGAAGGCAGGCAGCAAGGCTGGCCGCCCACCACCCTGCTTGCGCTGGCCATGGCGCCCGTGTTGCTCGCCATGTTCGCCTGGCATCAGCGCCGGCTACATGCGCGCGGCGGGCAGCCGCTGGTGAGCCCGGCGCTGTTCGCCGCGCCAGGCTTTGCGCGCGGCCTGGCCGTGACGGTCGCCTTCTACGCCGGCAATGCCTCGTTCTACTTCGTGCTGGCGCTCTACCTGCAAGACGGCCTTGGCTTGAGCCCGCTGCAAGGCGGCGGCGCGTTCACGATGCTGGCGCTGGGCTTCTTCGCCACCTCACTGGCCGCGCCGCGCATCGCCGCCCGCCTGGGGCGCTCGTCCATCGCCTATGGCGCCATGCTGCTGGCGGCGGGCCACTGGCTGCAACTGGCGAACACGCTGCTGCCATGGCAGGCGCAAGGCCCCGGCTTGATGACCGTGATGCTGATCCTGCTGGTGGTACAGGGCGCGGGCATCGGCATGGTGATGGCGCCGCTGGCTTCCGCCGTGCTGGCGGGGACGGCGCAACACCATGCCGGCGTGGCCGCCGGTGTGCTGGCCACGGTGCAGCAGGTGGGCAATTCGGTTGGCGTGGCGCTGGTCGGGAACCTGTTCTATGCGCGGCTGGAAAGCGCCGGCACGGCGCATGGCTACGACAGCGCCTTTGCCTGGTGCCTGGGATGCCTGCTCGGCCTTGCGCTGCTTGTCACCCATCTTTGCCACGGTCGGCGGCTGGCGGCGGCCCTGTAGGCCCCGCAAGCCCCATAGGCCGAAGGGGCATTCAGTGGCATCCCCCGGCAGGATGGGGGTGCCCGAGGCTGCCGCGCCAGAATCGGCTGGATTTCGCCTCTTCCGGCATCTAGAGTTACCAGCATCCATCCCTACGCCCCGGCGCCCGGGTATCCAGGTATGCGCCGGCGGCGGCGACGAGGTGACTTATGCAGAACGGAAAAGACGTCGCCCGCGGCCCCACGCCCGCCAGCCCATGGCAGGTGCCGGACCTGACACCGGAGCGGGTGTTGCAGCTCGGGATGGGCTTCTGGGCCTCCAAGACCCTGCTCAGCGCGGTGGAGCTTGGCGTGTTCACGCAACTGGCGAAGGCGCCGCAGCCGGCCGGCGCCCTGGCCGCCGCCCTTGGCCTGCATCCACGCGGCGCGGTGGATTTCCTCGACGCGCTGGTGGCCCTGCACCTGCTCGAGCGCGAAGACGCCGAGGCGCCCAGCCGGTACAGCAACACGCCCGACACGGACCTCTTCCTCGACAAGGCCAAGCCCAGCTATGTAGGCGGCCTGCTGGAGATGGCCAATACGCGCCTGTACCCCAGTTGGGCGTCGCTGACCGATTCGCTGCGCTCCGGCCTGCCGCAGACCCAGGCCGACGAGCATGGTGACCTCTTCGCCGCGATCTATCGGGACGAACAAGGCCTGCGCGGCTTCCTGCAAGCCATGACCGGCGTCAGCCTGGCCGCCGCCCAGGCGATGGCGCGCAAATTCCCTTGGGCGCAGTGCCAGACCTTTATCGATATCGGCACGGCGCAAGGGGCCCTGCCGGTACAGATCGCGCTGGCCCACCCGCACCTGCGCGGCGGCGGCTTCGACCTGCCCGCGGTTGGCCCGGTCTTCGAGGAATATGTCACCTCGCATGGCCTGCAGGATCGGCTGCGCTTTTACCCCGGCGACTTCTTCAACGACCCCTGCCCGCAGGCAGACGTGCTTGTCATGGGGCATATCCTGCACGACTGGGATCTCGAGCAGAAGCTGTACCTGCTGGAAAAATGCCACGCCGCGCTGCCCGCCGGCGGCCGCCTAATCGTCTATGACGCGATGATCGACGACGCGCGCAAACAGAACGTGTTTGGCTTGCTGATGAGCCTGAACATGCTGATCGAAACCCCGGGTGGCTTCGATTACACCGGGGCGCAGTGCTGCGCCTGGGCCAGGCAAGTGGGCTTTGCGCAAGCGCGGGTGGAACCGCTCACCGGGCCTGACTCCATGATGATCGCGACCCGCCAATGACGTAGCAACGCCAAACCGTCGGAGGGAACATGCCATGGCTGAGATGGAAAAGGAAGAAGTGGTCAGCGTGCTGAACCGGATCCTCGAAGCCGAGCTTGCGGGGGTGGTGCGCTATACCCATTACTCGCTGCTTGTGTTCGGCTTTGGCCGCATCCCGATCGTTTCCTGGCTGCGCGAGCAGGCCAACGAATCCCTGCTGCATGCCCAGCAGGCGGGAGAATGGATTACCACGCTGGGGGCGTATCCGTCGCTGGCCATCGGCAAGCTGCTCGACAGCCACACCTTCGATACCGCCGCCATGCTGCGTGAGTCCCTGGAAGCGGAAAACGCTGCCCTCAAGCTGTATCGCGAGCTGCTGGCGCTGGTGGAGGATCGCTCCGTGGCACTGGAGGAGTTCGCGCGCCAGATGATCCAGATCGAGGAGCTGCATGCCGGCGAGGTCGACAAGATGCTGCGCAAGCCGGGTCAGGCCGCAGCCTTCGCGCCGCCGCCAAAAGCCTGAGGCGCCATCCGCGCGGCTGGCATGCGTCAACGCCGTGCGGGCGGCCGGCGCAGGACTTCGCCCAGGCCTTCGGATTTCAGCCGGGAAGTCGGTTCACGCACCACGGTACGGCTCACGCCATACTCTTCGGTCATGAACTTCCCGGTGGGCGGGCGCGCATTGCTTGACAAATTCGTAGCATAAATTTGCAATACAACTTCAGCACGGACGACAAGGCTATCGTCATGGGCAACGACACGCCCTTCGGCGCGCCTCGGATGTTGGCGCCTGCAAAAAAACACAAGAAAAACACAAGAACGGAGACGACATGAAAACAATCGGCATGATCGGCGTCGGCATGATGGGCCATGGCATCGCCACCAACATCGCCAGGCACGGCCACCCGCTGGTGCTGCTCGACCATCCCGGCAATCAGCCTGTGGACGACCTGCTGGCCGCAGGCGCCACCACGGCCGCCACCCCGGCCGAGCTGGCGCGCGCGGCCGATATCGTGATCCTGTGCGTCACGGGCACCCCGGAGGTGGAGGACGTGCTGTTCCGCCCGGACGGCGTGCTTGCCGGCCTGCGCGAGGGCGCCGTGGTGATCGACTGCTCCACCGCCATTCCCTCGTCCACGGAGCGCATTGCCGCTGCGGTGGCCAAGGCCGGTGCACGCTTCCTTGACGCGCCCATGACGCGCACGCCCAAGGAAGCCGCGCAAGGCCGCCTCAACCTGATCGTCGGCGGCGACCGCGCCTTGTTCGAGCAATGCCGGCCATTGCTGTCGTGCTTCGCGGAAAACATCGTGCACGCCGGGCCGGCCGGCTCGGGCCACCGGCTCAAGCTGCTGCACAACTTTGTCTCGCTGGGCTTCTCCGCCGTGCTGGCCGAGGCCGCCGCTTGCGCTGAGCGCTCAGACGTAGACCCGGGCGTGCTGGTGGAAGTGCTGGCCAAGGGCGGCGCAGACGGTGTGATCCTCAACCGCATGCGCCCCTACATCGAGTCACGGGACAATTCCGGCTTCCGCTTCTCGATTGCCAACGCGCTCAAGGACATGGGCTACTACACCACGATGGCGCAGGAACTCGGCGCCGCACGGGCCACGGCGGAGGCGGTGCGCGATACCTACGAGCGCGCCAGCCACACCGCGCGGCCACAGCCGACGGTGCCGGAGCTGATTTCGATCCTGGCGGACGAGGCCGGCAAGGCGGCCTGATCCCATGCATGGGTTGCCCTGGGATCGCGCGCAAAACGCGCGCAAAAATGCGGCGCACAGCGGGTGCTATCATCCAACGGCCCTAGTCTCCCCCAATCGCGCCGATGCCGCCGGACCCCGCACCAGACAAGCCCACCGCCGCCAACGCGCTGCCGGATATACGCCGCTTGCGCGCCCGCTTTGTCGCCATTTCCTGGCGCGACCTGGCCGTGTCCTTCGGCCCCGTGCTGGCCCTTGCCCTGGCAGCCGTCTGGCTCGCCGTTTGGCTGGTGCAGCCGGCGCCGCCGAGCACCATCTCCATCAGCGCGGGCCCCAAGGGCAGTTCCTTCTACGACGCCGCCGAGAAGTACGCAAAGATCCTCGCGCGCAATGGCATCACGCTGAATGTGCTGGCCTCCGAAGGCTCCCGCCAGAACGTGCAGCGGCTGGCCAATCGCAAGCAGGACGTTGACCTGGCGTTGGTGCAGGGCGGCGTCTCCGGCGATGTGGACACCGAGGGGCTGGTCTCGCTGGGCAGCGTGTTCTACGCGCCCATCACGGTGCTGTACCGCGGCAAGGAACAGCATAAATTGTCCGACTTCCGCAAGTCGCGCATCGCCATCGGGCGCGAAGGCAGCGGTGCCCGCGTGCTGGCGCTGACGCTGCTCAAGGCGAACGGCATCGAGCCGGGCGGCAGTGCCGAGCTTATCGCCTTCGACGGCGAGGACGCCGCCCAGGCGCTGGTCGACGGCAAGATCGACGTGGCCATGCTGACCGGCGACTCCGCCACCGGCCCGATCATGCGCAAGCTGTTTCGCATGCCGGGCATCCGCCTGCTGGATTTCGCGCAGGCCAATGCATATACGCGGCGCTTTCTCTATCTGCAGGAGCTGGTGTTGCCCGCCGGCGCCTTCGACCTGGGCAAGAATCTCCCGGCACACCCGATCCGCCTGATCGGCCCGACGGTGGAGCTGGTGGCGCGCGACTCGCTGCATCCCGCGCTGTCCGACCTGCTGATCGAGGCCGCGCGCGAGGTCCACGGCAAGGCCGGGCTGCTGCAGAGCGCCGGGCAGTTTCCCTCCGCCACCGCGCATGAGTTCCCGCTAAGCGACGACGCCACGCGCTATTACGCATCGGGCAAGGGTTTCCTGTACCGCCACCTGCCCTTCTGGCTGGCGAGCCTGCTCTCCCGCGCGCTGGTGCTTGTGCCCGTGATCGTGATCCTGATTCCGGCCTTCCGGCTGGTGCCCTCGCTCTACCGGTGGCGGGTCAAGTCCCGCATCTATCGCTGGTACGGCGCCCTGATCGAAATCGAGCGCGTGGCGCTGGCGAACCTCTCCGAGGAAGAAAAAGCCGCCCAGGCCCAGCGCCTCGACCACATCGAAGACGCGGTCAACAAGATGAAGATGCCGCTCGCCTATGCCGACCAGTTCTATGTGCTGCGCGAGCATATCGTCTTTGTGCGGCGCAGGCTGACGGGCGCGCTCTGAGCTGGCGCTGGGGCGCTACTTCCCCGCGGCCATCGCGCCGGATGCGGATACAATCCGGCAGCGCCGACTTGTCAATCACGACCCGACCCCATCCATGCCTAACCCTACCCGGGCCTTCCTTCTTGGCCCGCTGCTCAAAGGCGTTTCACGCTCTTTCTATCTCACCCTGCGGGTGCTGCCCGCCGGGATGCGCGATCCGATCGGCCTGGCTTATCTGCTGGCGCGCGCCGCCGACACCATTGCGGACACCGCGCTGATTCCACCGCAGCAACGGCTGGAACTGCTGCTGTCGCTGCGCGATCAGGTCAACGGCGCCACGGACGACGGCACGCTCATGCGGCGGCTGGCGGCGGAGGTCGCCGGGCAGCAAGCGCTATCGGACGAGAAGGTTCTGCTCGAATCGCTCGGCCCGGCGCTGACGATGCTGTCCCGGCTGAGCGCGGCCGATCGGACAGCGGTTCGCGAGATCGTGTCGACCCTGGCCTCCGGCATGGAATTTGATCTGCGCACGTTCCCCGACGAAAGCTCCGGGCAGATTGGCGTGCTGCGCGAATGGGAAGAGCTGGACCGGTACACCTACCTGGTCGCGGGATGCGTGGGGGAGTTCTGGACCAAGATGACCTACGCCCATATGCCCGGGACGCTCAAGGCAGACTCCGAGGCGATGCTGCTGCGAGGCGTGCGCTTTGGCAAGGCGCTGCAGATGACCAATGTGCTGCGGGACTGCGCCAAGGACCTGCGGATCGGGCGCTGCTACCTGCCCGGAACGATGCTGGACCGGTATGGACTGACGCCGCAAGACTTGCTGTTGCCAGGCAATTCAGCGCGTGCGAAACCACTTCTGTTCGCGCTGATCCGCACGACGCTGGGTCATTTCCGTGAGGCGGTGGATTACACGTTTGCCATTCCTGCGTTCTCTGTTCGATTGCGCCTGGCGTGCTTGTGGCCGGTGCTTATCGGGCTGGAGACGCTGCTGCTGCTTGCGGGCAATGACGATTGGCTGGATCCGGCGAAGGTGTCCAAGATACGGCGCAGCGAGGTGTATCGGATTGTGGGGTATTCGGCGTTGATGGCGCCGTCCAATGGCTTGCTGCGGATCTGGATTGAGCGGTTGATCGGGGGGATCGAGGCGCGGCTGGAACGTTAATGGCGAACGCGGATCCCAAGGCCATTGCGCACCTTTGCACCCGCCGCGCAACTGGCCATGGACGCGATATCACCTGGCCAGGCACTGCACAGCGGGTTGCCAAGGCGGCAATCACTTGCTGCTGGAATGGTCGTCGCCCCCAAGCGGATCGACAATGATCATGGTGCGGTCCAGCACCCCGCGATCGTCAAAGTAAGCGCTGAAGTGGGCCGGCATGTAAGCGCCGACGTAGAGCCGGTACGACCATGCCTCACGCTTCATCAGCGGGTAGTACTGGACCGGCTCGCGCGGCAGGCCGAAGCGTTGGGCCACGTCCTGCTTGGTCCAGGTGCCCGGTCGCGCCTCATAGATCTCCTTCTCGGTCAGCATCTGGCGGAAACTGGCGAGGTTTCCGCTGGCGTCGAAATCCGCCGCGTAGACTTCGAACCCGAGCGGCTGCTTCGAGTAGATCCAGCGGCTGGTGCCGGCGGCGAGCTGGTAGGTCTCCGTGGGCTTGCCGAAGGTGTCGCGCACGGCGCTCTGCGGGCTGCCGATCATCTTTTGCGCGGTCTCGACCGGCTGCAGGAACGCGCAGGCACACAGCGCAAGCGCAGCAGCGGTAGCGCCCATCCATCTGGCTAAGCGATATTGCATGACCATTCTCCATCGTTGGCGCGCGTGGTGTTCTCGGGCCAGGAACCCTTCCAGCATAGTTCAAGCACGCGCACACGCCGCGCACCCTGCCCTTGCGGTAAACGCTTCAGGCAGCGGGATTATTCCACTGGTTTCCACCAACCCGGCCGACAGTGGGGCAGTGGGACAGTGGCAGAGTTGGCCTCAACAAACGTACCCCTCGATATAGCAGAACGCTGCCGTGCCGCTTCCGTATTCGGTGTCGCGCAGCGTGAATGCGCCGGACAGGCAGATGAACGCGGTCATGCAGGCCAGGAGAACAAGCAGGCAAATTGCCAGAATGGACAGCTTTTGCATGGCAAACCCTTCCCTCAGAGAAGCAGCGGACGACGACACAATGCGTCGACGCACGGGGAAAACCGGGGTGCCAGTCGCAAAGGCGGCGCTGATGCAGCCGCTGTTTCACCCGCTGTTTCACCCGCTGTTTCACCCTTACGCATTTCCCATGCCCGCGCCAGCACCGCGGAAAAGCGCCCGAATGTGCTCCAAAGGAAGCCACGCCGCTAGCGCTGTTGGGCAGTGCCACACACCGGGGTTGGCGCCGCCCGAACTGTTGCCTGAGCGCAGGCCGCGGCACGACCGAGCGCCCCACTTCGCGTGCCCTATTCCGTGCGCTCGTCCACTCGCCGCAACGCCGCCCCCACTTCACCATAAAACGCCCGCAGCGCCGCTACCTCCAGGTCCGGCGGCAATAGTGCCGGCCAGAGCAGCGCCACGATATCCTTGGCGGTCCGCTCGATATCCACCGGCCGCTGCCTGGCGATTGCGTCCCAAAGAATGTGCTCCATCGGCCCGAAGATCGCCGAGCGCAGCAAGCTCAACGGCAGGTCTGTCCGGATCTCCCCACTCTCCCGCGCGCGCGCCAGCATATCCATCAGCGGCGCGGTGTAGCGCCGCTGCAGCGGCACGAACACCTCGCCCAGCCCCGGCCCCCTGGCGCGGCCTTCGGAGAGCACCAGCGCGCATAGCCCGGTGCCCTGGATCAGGAACAGCCGAAGATGCGTGCGCACGAAGAACTCGAGCTGCGCCTTGGTGCTCTGGCCGCGCGGCATGCCTTCTTCCACCGCCGCGATGATCTCGTCGTACCAGTCTTCGATCACCCGCACACAAAGTTCGCGCTTGCCGTGGAAATAGGTAAACACCGTGGCTTCGGAGATGCCCAGGCGCTGGGCGATCTCGGTGGTGGTGGTGCGCTCGTAGCCCATCTCGGCAAAGACTTCGCGGGCCACGCGCAGGATGTCGCGGATGCGTTGCTCCGCCTTGGCGCTCGCGGGGACGCGGCGCCGCACCATGATGTCGTCCATCGACGTGTTACCTCGCTTGCCGGAAGCCGGCGATTATAGTGCGGCGCAGCATAAAACAGATGCCCGGGCACGCCTTGGGGCGCTGCTCGCCCCCCGTCACGGGATTGTAATTGATCTTTACTCAACTCATGGTTGCAATTTTTCGGGTCTGCGTGTACTTTTCCAGTCAACGCCACTGCCCCGATGCGACATAGAATGGGACGAGGGCCAGAATATATGCGCACTCCCCGACTTGAGCTACACTCAACAAAGTTGAATAAACCTCAAGAAACCGGGATACGGACAATATTGCGACAGCGCTTTGGAGACGAGTATGACGATGCAGGGTGCGGCTAGCCCAACGATCTTGCCCATTGGCGGGCTCTCCCATGTCAGGGGCAGTACCGACATTCCCTTGTCCGAGCTGACGGTGCCGGCGCTGCTAGCCGAAACCGTAGCGCGTTTCCCGGATCGCGAGGCGGTGGTGTTTCGCGAGCAGGGCATCCGCTGGAGCTGGCGGGAATTTGCACAGGTGGTGGATGCCATGGCCGGGGGCTTGCGCCTGCTGGGCCTGGAGCGCGGGGACCGCATCGGCATCTGGTCGCCGAACCGGGTGGAGTGGCTGGTGACGCAGTTCGCCACCGCACGCCTTGGGCTGGTGCTGGTGAACATCAATCCGGCTTACCGCCTGGCGGAGCTGGAATACGCGCTGAACAAGGTGGGCTGCAAGGCGATCGTGGCGGCGGAGTCGTTCAAGACGTCGCGCTACCTGGAAATGCTGCAGACGCTGGCGCCGGAGCTGAAAAGCTGCGAGCCGGGCACGCTGCAGGCAGCGCGCCTGCCCGCGCTGCGCTGGGTGATCCGCATGGGCGCAGAGCGCACGCCGGGCATGCTGAACTACGATGCGCTGCTCGCCCATGGCACGCATGCCCTCACCAGCGAGCTGGACGCGCTCACCGCGCAGCTGGACCGCTACGACCCGATCAATATCCAGTTCACCAGCGGCACCACCGGCGCGCCCAAGGGCGCCACGCTGACGCACCGGAACATCGTCAATAACGCACGCTTCATCGCCATGGCGATGCGCTTCTCCGAGCAGGACAAGCTGTGCATCCCGGTGCCGTTCTATCACTGCTTCGGCATGGTGCTGGCCGTGCTGGCCTGCGTCTCCACCGGCGCCTGCATGGTGTTCCCCGGCGAGGCGTTCGAGCCGGCGGCAACCATGGCGGCGGTCAGCGAGGAGCGCTGCACGGCCTTGCACGGCGTGCCGACCATGTTTATCGCCCAGCTGGATCATCCGGATTTTGCCAAGTACGACTTCTCCACGCTGCGCACCGGGATCATGGCTGGCTCGCCCTGCCCCATCGAGACGATGAAACGCGTGATCTCGCAGATGCACATGGCGCAAGTGACGATCGCCTACGGCATGACCGAGACCAGCCCGGTTTCCTTCCAGAGTTCCACCACCGATCCGCTCGACAAGCGCGTGACCACCGTGGGGCAGATCCAGCCGCATCTTGAGGTCAAGCTGGTGGACGGCACCGGAGAGATCGTGCCCGTTGGCGAAAAGGGCGAGCTGTGCACGCGCGGCTACTCGGTGATGCAAGGCTATTGGGACGACGAACCTCGCACCCGCGAGGCGATCCGCGATGGCTGGATGCACACGGGTGACCTCGCCACTATCGATGCCGAGGGTTACTGCAACATCGTCGGCCGCGTGAAGGACATGCTGATCCGCGGCGGCGAGAACGTCTACCCCCGCGAAATCGAGGAATTCCTGTTCCGCCACCCGAAGGTGCAGGCCGTGCAGGTGTTTGGCGTGCCCGACCCCAAGTACGGCGAGGAAGTCTGCGCGTGGATCGTGCTCAAGCCGGGCGATACGGCCACCGAGGACGATATCCGCGCCTTCTGCCGCGACCAGATCGCGCACTACAAGATTCCGCGCTACATCCGCTTTGTCGACGAAATGCCCATGACCATTACCGGCAAGGTGCAGAAGTTCGTGATGCGCGAGCGCATGACGCTGGAACTGGGGCTTGGCGACAAGACCACGTGACGACCCAACCGAAATCCCATCCGACATCGGGCCGCCGCCTGCCGCGGCCGTATTCCACTAGATAACGAGCACTCAACCATGAACGAACTCCCCGGCCTCAATTTCCACCTCGGCGAAGACATCGACATGCTGCGCGAAACCGTGTGCAACTGGGCGCAGGCCGAACTGGCGCCGCGCGCGGCCGAGATCGACCGCACCGACCA
>NZ_JBXASU010000069.1:0-39665 GCF_058809705.1 Cupriavidus sp. MPR-AND1C
GCGCTGATCACCGTCAAGGCCCTGTACGAGCTGCAACGCGTGCAAGGCCGCTATGCACTGGTGACCATGTGCATTGGCGGTGGCCAGGGCATCGCGGCGATTTTCGAACGACTCTGAACCTGAGGCTGCCTTGCGGCGCGTAGCGACTCTGTCCCTGCCTTTATCCATGTCCTTGTCACTTCCCGTTTCCCTGTCCCTGTCCCTGGCAGCCGGGCTGGCCGCGGCAACGCTGGCCGGCGCCGCACTGGCCGCCGGCGGTACCGAGCTGTCCACGGGCACGCCCGGCACCGCCAATGCCGCCAGCGATGCCAGCCAGGTACAGGGTTTCGGGATCAACCAGGCCATCCGCGAGGGCGAGTCGCGGCGCGGCGCGCAGCTTTCAACCGGGCCCGTGCCCAAGGCGCTCGCGCCGCGGCCGGAGTACGCTTCGCTGCCGGTCTACGTGGGCACGCTCGGCGACCAGCCGGTGCGCCTGCGCCTGGGCCCCAAGCCCGACGAGCGCGACAGCGTGCGCGGTGAGTACAGTGTTGGCCGTGCTGGCGGCGTGCGCTTGCTGGCCGGCGAATTCGAGAACGGCGCTTTCCTGATGGAGGAGTCCAATGACGGCACGCACGTCACGGGCAACTGGGAAGGCAGCATCGACGATGCCGGCATCGTGCACGGCAACTGGACCGACCCGGTCAATCCGGCCATCGTGCTCCCCTTCATGATCCGGCCACTGGGCGTGCTGGTGATCCCGCCCTTCGACATGACCCCCAACAGCGGCATTACCTACGCCCCGCCCGCACCGAAGTCCTCGATCTCCGGCCGGTAGCGCCCAAGCCGAGGTGGACAGGGGCAGGCCCGCCAGGTAGGCCAACGCGCACCCGAATGCTGGTAAGCTCAAACGTTCATTGAGTTATCGCCAGACAAGGAATCGCCGTGTCCGACCGCCAGCCACCCGAGCAGCCCGCTTCCCAACCCGCCTATCTGGCGACCGTGGCCGTCCAGCCAGAGCTGGATATCGCGCCGGGCTTCGCCTCGTTTTCCCAAGCTACCCATCGTGGCTCCACCGTGGTGTTCCGCAACCTGGCGGAGCTGCGCGCGCATGGCGACGGTGCCACCACCTACTGGCGCTATGGCCTGCATGCTACGCCCACCAGCGAGGCGCTGTGCCAGCACCTCGCGCTGATCGAAGGCGCGCGCCATGCGCTGCTGCTGCCGTCAGGGCTGGCTGCGATCTCGCAGGTCTACTTCGCCTTGGTCAAGTCGGGCGACGACGTGCTCGTCCCGGATAACGTCTACGGCCCCAACCGCGAGCACGGCGAATGGCTGGCACGGGACTTCGGCGTCTCCGTCCGGTACTACGACCCCATGATCGGCGCAGGCATTGCCGGGCTGATCCGCTCCAACACCCGCTTGATCTGGATGGAGTCGCCAGGCTCGGTGACGATGGAAATCCCCGACACCGAGGCCATCGTGGCCGCGGCAAAGGCGCGCGGGGTGCTCACCACCATCGATAACACATGGTCCGCCGGCGTGTATTTCCGGCCGTTCGACAAGGGCATCGACATCTCGGTGCAGGCGCTCACCAAGTACCAGTCGGGCGGCAGCGATGTACTGATGGGCGCCGTGCTGAGCACCGACGACAAACTCCATGACCGCATCAAGCGCGCCCGCATGCTGATGGGCTGGGGCGTGTCGGCAGACGATTGCTACCTGGTGCTGCGCTCGCTGCCGAGCATGCCGGTCAGGCTGGCGGCGCACGACCGCGCCGCGCGCGAAGTGGCCGAGTGGCTGACCCAGCGCCCGGAAGTGGTCAAGGTCTTGCACCCGGCGCTGCCGGACTGCCCCGGCCACGACTTCTGGCGGCGCGATTTCAGCGGCGCCACCGGCCTGTTCTCGATTGTGCTGCACGCACGCTACACGCGTACCCAGGTCGATGCCTTTGTCGAGGCCCTGCGCCTGTTCGCGATCGGCTGGTCCTGGGGCGGCGCGCATAGCCTGGCGTTGCCGTACCACGTCCAGACCATGCGGCCCCAAGGCAGCTGGCCGCCCGTTGGCTGGGAGAACACAGGCGAGCTGGTGCGCCTCTATATCGGGTTGGAAGACACCCGCGACCTGATCGCCGACCTGCGTGGCGCGATGGAGTCGCAGCTGGTGGCATGACAGGAAAAGGGCCGCCCCGGACGGTGTCCGGGGCGGCCCTTTTTCGGCCGGGCGTCAGTGCGCAAACAGTTGCAGCAAGCCATCCAGCCCAACGTGGTTGAACGCCACGCTGGCCTGCGCACGCACCACCGGCTTGGCCCGGAAGGCCACCGACAGTCCGGCCACGGCCATCATCTTCAGGTCGTTGGAGCCATCGCCCATGACGATGGCCTGGGACGGATCCGCGCCGATCTGCGCACACACTTCCTGCACCGTGCGGGCCTTGACGTCGGCATTGACGATCTCGCCCAGCACCTGGCCCGTGAGCTTGCCATCGACGATCTCCAGCGTATTGGCGCGGGTCACGTCGAGCTTCAGGCGGGGCTTGAGTTTATCGGTGAAGTGCACGAAGCCGCCCGAAACCAGCAGGGTGCGCATGCCCAGGGCCTGCACGGTCCGCAGCATGGTTTCCGCGCCGGGCGACAGGCGCAGGCGCTCTTCATACACGCGGTCCAGCACACTGGCGTCCAGCCCCTTGAGCAGGGCCACGCGGCGGCGCAGGCTCTCGTTGAAATCAGTGATCTCGCCGCGCATGGCGGCCTCGGTAATCGCCGAGACCTCCGCCTTGAGGCCGCAGAAGTCTGCGATCTCGTCGATGCACTCGATGGTGATCAGCGTGGAGTCCATATCCATCGCCACCAGCTTGAAGTCCGAGAGCTTGCGGCCGGCGGGCACGATGGCCCAGTCGATGCTGCGCGGGCCGCAGTAGGCGTCCAGCGCTTCGCGCAGGGCGGGCGTCAGCACGGCGCTGGCATCGGCGGCTGCCACGGTCTGCGCGCGCAGCGCGAGCGTGGGAGCCTGGGCGATGGCGCGGACGGCGTCGATATCGTTGGCGGACAGCGGGGCGGGACTTTGCAGAATCAGGGACATGGCGCGAATGCAGGGCCGGGCCGGGCGGCCGATGGCGGTAAATGCGGGATGCGAGCCGCGGCGGCGGCGAAGACCGCTATTGTATATGCCCGCGCCCATGCGGCGCAGCCGCCGCCCGAAAGCGCCAGCGGCTGCAAGGCGGAATCCGTGCGGGCGGATGTGTTCTATCGTGCTCGTCGAGGCGTGGGGCCGGCCCGCAGGCCAGCCGTCATCGCACTACATCGCACTACATCGCACTACGCCACTTGCGCGTTAGCTTCGCACTGCGCGGCCAGCTCGCTCAGCACCAGCGTCTCATGCGCCAGCCCGGCGGCCAGCGACAGCACCCGGTTCTGGATCTCCGGGTTCAGGTCGCCGAAGACGCCGGATTCCGCATAGTCACTGGCCAGGAAGAGCAGGGCGCAGAGCTGGGCCGATTTCTCGACGGCCAGGCTCAGTGGGGTTTCGCAGAGCACCCGCATGCTCAGGTGGATATCCGCATTGCGGTATTCGGCGGTGAGGCCGTGGCGGGTGTGCTGGCGGGGGTTATCCATTGGGCGCCTCCTTGTGCTTTGCTCGCGCTTTGCGGAGGACGGTGATGGAAAGGGGTAACGCTGAGCATGCGGGTGGGAAGCCGGAATGGTCGAATGCAAAGAGGCGCATGGTGCGGTCTCCTGTCAATGAAAACGCCAGGCGGTGGCGCGGTCCGCCTTTGTTCGGGCTTCCAACCCCGGTCGCTGTGGTTGCAGCGACGAGAGAGTATAGCGCGCGATTGTTGAGTGGCGCTTTGTGTCGGGGCGGTCGGTACTGCATCTCAGATGCCATGTGGGAAATGTGCGGTACAGAGAAAGAAGATTCTCAGCACAGATTCCGACCTGTCTCATTGATTTCAGTGATGCAGTACGTCCAAATGGGGGAGGCGCATTCGCGCACATGACCCATCCTGAGGGAGATCGTATGCAGGAAGACAAACAGCCCGTCGACATTTGGATGCGTTCCTTCCGGGCACCCACTATGGATGGTCGGACCTCGGCTGATCGACGGAGATACTCTTTTGGGAAATCAAGTGAGCAGGTGGCGCTTCGTCGTGACGGCCGCATTCGCCGGCGTCGGCTTGGCTAGTGTCGTCGGATCTTCCGTCATTGATGCGTACCTCTGTGACGCGTTCCTGCGGCTATGCACGCCACGGCCTGGAACATGCGTTGGAATAGACGTGTGCCCTGCTGATGCACGGATGCTGTTTGGCTTGATTCTGTTGATACCCGTTCCACCGGTTCTGTTTGGCGTGTTGGGGTTTATGCTGAGCACGCGCGTTGAGAGAACCGGCCTGCTAGTTGTGGCGTTGGTGGCGGCGATTCTCACGCATTGGGTAGTGGCATTCGCCGCCACTAGAATTGTTGCGCTGTAGCGATTCAGGGTAGGGCCCTGCTTACTGCTTCTCGCCCGCTGAACCGCCCCGGGTTTTGAGGAGTTCCATTCTCTCAAGGGGGGCTCCTCAAAATCCGGGGCGGTTCATAGCATCCGATCACGCGCGGGAGTGCAGCCTGGCGAGGGCCGGCAATGGCCGTGGGCCTGTCAGAAATTTTGCCTTTTTGCGCATTGCATTGATTCCATGCGCGTACCGCATTTCCGAGGTAAGCAAATACGGAACCTGGGCGATGGCGGTGATCATGTACAGCAACATCAGGGGATCGATCTCTTTCAGTCCTGCCGTCAACGTGGTCACATGCCTGATCGGCGTGACTGTTTGGTCATGCCGCGGACGAATGAACTTCTGCGCCATCCACTGAGGCGCGCCGAGTCGCGGTTGGCTTCCTGCATCATCAGGCGCGCGTGTTCAGGGTGGCGCGCACAGTACCGGACGTAGGTGTGGATGTATTCCTTGACCGCATCCAGTGAAAACCCTTCCGAACCCGGCTCGGGCGCTATGTACTCTTTCTCCGCGTGTGCGAAGTCGCAACGAAAGCGAATCCCCGTCGCCGACAGGATCATGGTTTGTACTGGGGCCGGGAGAGGAAATTCGCACTTGACATGGGATCAAACTGGTTGATAAATTATCCGAGCGGATAATTTAGTGGCGGGCGGAAACCCACGCGGGCAAATTACGGTGAGTACGTGAGCCTTCCTGGTTGCCCCCTTTCTGCCGCACGATGGCGGCGCATAGTGATCTCGTGCTTGTGAGGCAGGCTTATGACGGCAGCAAATCCATGGGATCTCCTGATTCCTAACAATTTCTGTGTGCTTGCGGATCCCGTACCGCCTCGGCCACCGGCGTCGCCGTTCAATGTCCCGTGCGCGGATCCCGACGCGCGCGCCCGCGAAGCCGAGGCAAGGGCTTCGCCAAAGTCGGCGACGAGCGGCCGATGCCGCCAAACTGGAACGTCTATGGCGGCGAAGTCATTCCGCTCAGGCCGGGAGAGACCCTGCACGTGAATGCGATGCGCATTGGCTATACGCCGGTCCAAATTGACTACGTCGACGGCGGCGCGACGGTGCAGAAGGCTCCTTATCGCGCGCATCTTTACTCATACAAGTTCGCAAATGCGGAGATCCTCCATGAGCCTGCACAAGCCAGTCCGTTGTCGCTACCAATCGGGAGCAAGTCGTCTCGGCATCTATGGCGCCTTTGCGCTGCTGATGCTTCTCGGGGTGTTGCTCAACGCCGGTCCTGTACATGCGCAGACGCGCTCAGAGCCGTCAGCAGCCAGTCAGTTTCCTGCAAAGCGCCCCAATGTCCTGATCATCGTGGCAGATGATCTGGCATGGCCTGATGTGTCCGCCTATGGGCGCAACGCTGTGCATACGCCGAACATTGACCGGATTTCCCGTCGTGGCGCGGCCTTTTCCAACGGTTATGTGGCGGCTTCCGTCTGTGCGATGTCGCGCGCGGCCCTGCTAACGGGGCACATGCCGCAGCGCATTGGATTTCACTACAACATCGACGACGGCGATGCCAATCCCGAACAAGGATTGCCGCTAACGGAAACGACCATCGCCGATCGCCTAAAAGGCCACGGCTACCGTACGGCGGCAATCGGGAAATGGCATCTCGGCTTTGCGCCGCAGTTCTATCCGACGAGGCGCGGCTTCGACGAGTTCTATGGCTTCCTTGGCGGCGAGGCTCAGTACGCGGATCCCGGCACCCCCGGAATCGTTACAACGCCATCCAAGCGCGATAAGGCGTTCAAGCGAAATTCTGCCGCGGCTATCGTAATGGGCCCCGATGCCACGCCGGTGGGCAACCAACGCCGCTACCTCACTGAGGACCTGACCGACAGAGCTGTCGACTACATTGATCGCAACGCCAGCGGCAATGCACCGTTTTTTCTCTATCTGGCCTACAACGCACCGCACTGGCCGTTTCAGGTTCCGCAGAGCTACTACGATCGCTTTGCCGGAATCGAGGACCCGATCCGGCGTACCCAAATCGCCATGATCTCCGCGTTGGACGATGGTATCGGGCGAGTCCTGGACGCACTTGAGAGAACGGGCACGCGTGACGACACCCTTGTCATCTTCGTCTCCGACAATGGTTGTCCGTTGCAACTGGGTGCTTGCGACTGCTCCCATCCGCTAGGCGCGGGGAAGTTCACTTACGTCGACGGTGGCATTCGCGTGCCGTTCCTGATCTCCTGGCCGCATGGCATGCCGGCAGTGGGGACTGTCGACACGCCGGTTTCCAGTCTTGACGTGGTCCCTACAGTATTAACGGCCGCCGGCATCGACCTGCCGTCGGCGGAGCCATTGGAGGGGCTGAATTTGATCGCTGCTGCGCAGGGAAGGACATCCGAGCAACCGCGTGTGCTTATTTGGGGGCAGGACCCAGTGTTTGCTGCACGTGAGGGCAAATGGAAGCTGTGGCAATCGATAAAGCGCAACCAGGTCGAACTCTATGACCTGGAGGCTGATGCAGCCGAACTGAAGGACATTTCAAAAGACCACCCCGAGATCGCCCAACATCTCGTCTCAAAGATTACCGCTTGGCGCGCAACATTGCCGCCGCCGTTATGGCCGCGCCGCTTCGCCAAGCAGTTGCCCTCGTGCAAAAAGGAAACCACATGGGTGTACTGACGCAGCACGCTTTCATTTTCTATCGGCGGTGACTGCCAACCAACGGAAGTCTTGAAGTCTCACGCGATTTACCCGAGCCTTAAAGGAAGGACCGTCGCCATCGCTGATGGAGGAAGCGGAATCGGCGCGGAGATGGTGGGTGCATTCGTCCGGAGGGGGGCCGGGTTCATTCCATCGACCTGGCCGAGGAGGACGCACTGCACCGTTTGGCGTGGCTCCGGTCGAGTGGTGGCGATGGCTAAAGGAGCGACTGCTCGACCGGTTGAATCCGCAAACTATCTCGGCCGTTCAGGCCACGGTACATTCAATGACATCTCCTTCTGCACTTGTGACTCTTCAAATAACGCTTCATCTCACGAATCGGAGGACTTGATCCGCATTGCCTTAGGCGGCAGTCTTGCGCCCCACGCCGCGGATAAGCTGCGAAACGCGACCCATGTACTGGTCGAAGAGCTGGTTCGCCTGCGCCTGATTGTCGATGGGGTGCGCGACCGCGCGGCCTTCGGCTTCCAGCTTGGACCGGATCTCCGGCTTCGCCAGCGCTTCGCCGATCGCCTTGCGCAGTACTGCGATCCGGTCGGCAGGTGTGCCCTGCTTGACGAAGTAGCCCCCGCTGATCGCGTATTCGAAGTCGGGGACCTGCCGGCTTTGCGAGATCAGCGGAATATGCTTGAGCGGCGCGGGCAGCGACCTGGAGAAGCTTGTCAGCACCTTGAGCCGGCCCTGTTCCTGCATGCTGTCGAAGCTCGATTGGTAGGGCAGGATGGCAAAATCCACCTCCCCGCCGGCAAGGCCCTGCAGCGCGGGGGCCGCGCCCTTGTAGGGCACGTGCAGGAAGGGCGCGCCGATGCGGGCACCGAGTGCGTCGCCCATCAGGTGATAGATCGAGTCGATGCCGACGGTCGCGTAGGTCAGCGGCTTGCTCTTGTTCTGTCTTGCCACGTCCAGGAACTTGTCCAGCGAGTCGGCCGGGATGCCGCTGCGGATGAGGAGCACGATGCTGGCGTCGCTGATCGGGGCGGCAAGCATGAAGTCCTGAGGCTTGTAGCGGGCCGCCGGGTTCAGCAGCGGGGAGAGGAACACTTCGTTGATCGAGCCGTGGAAGAAGGTGTACCCGTCAGCCGGCGCGGCCAGCACCTTGTTGGCACCGATCAGCCCGGTGCCGCCTCCGTAGTTTTCGACGACTACTTGTTGCTTCACGCTCTTGCCGATGGATTCCCCGAAGATGCGCGCGGACGTATCGCTGGCGCCGCCGGCGGGGTAGGGAACCACCAGCGACAGCGGCCGGCTCGGGAAGGTCTGCTCGGCAAAGGCGGGCAGGCCGGCGAGTACCGTCGAGCCTGCGGTCAGGCCGGCGTATTGGAGAAAGCGGCGGCGCGTCTGTGTGGTCATGGTTGTCTCCCGTTATTGAATTATTGAATTTGTCAGGCGAGGTAGCTTTGCGTCAGGCTGGCCCAGAACGCTGCGCCCACCGGCAGGGCCCTGTCGTTGAAGTCGTACAAGGGGTTGTGGACCATGCAGCCGCCATCCTGGCCGAGGCCGTTGCCGAGCCGGATGTAGGCGCCGGGGCGATGCTCCAGCATGCAGGCGAAGTCCTCGCTGCCCATCACGGGTCCGCGGGACACGACGTTGTCCTCACCCAGCAGCCGGACCGCCACTTCCCGCGCGCGCTCCGTCTGGCGGTCGTGATTGACCAGCACCGGATACTTGCGCTCGTAGACGACCTCGGCCTGAAGCTGGAAGCTCTGGGCCTGAGCCGCGACGAAGTCCCGCAGGCGCGTTTCGATGTAGGTGCGCACCTTGGGGTCGAGCGCTCTTACCCCGATCTTGATCGTCGCGCTCTCAGGCACCACGTTGTAGGTTGCGCCCGCCTGGATGGAGCCCACGGTGATCACCGCCGACTTCAGCGCGTCGATCTCGCGGCTGACGATGGACTGCAGTCCGAGCACCATGCTGGCCGCGCCCTGCATCACGTCGATGCCATGGTGTGGCATGGCGCCATGGGCCGAGCGGCCGGTCAGCGTCACCGTGGCACGGTCGAACGAGGCCATGGCCGGACCGGCGATGAGGCCGATCTGGCCAACCGGCAGGCCGGGGGCATTGTGCAGGGCGTAGATCTCATCGCAGGGGAAGCGCTCGAACAGACCGTCCTCCAGCATGCGCAGCGCGCCGCCTTCGTTTTCCTCGGCGGGCTGGAAGATCAGGTTCAGCGTCCCGTTGAAGTCGACGGACTCGGCCAGATACCGCGCGGCGCACAGGAGGATGGCCGTGTGGCCGTCGTGCCCGCAGGCGTGCATTTTTCCGGGCAGGGTGCTGGCGTAGTCCAGCCCCGTCTTCTCCTGGATAGGCAGCGCATCCATATCGGCGCGGATGCCCAACGTCCGCGTTCCCAGGCCCTTCCTTAGCCTGCCGACCACGCCGGTCGTACCCAGGCCGCGATGGACCTCGTAGCCCCAGGCTGTCAACAGTTCCGCGACGAGGTCGCCGGTGCGTCGCTCTTCGAACGCCAGCTCGGGATGCGCGTGGATCTGGCGGCGAATCGCGACGAACTCTGGCGCGATGGCCTCGATGGCCTCGATGGATCGTCTCAAGTGGGCGGGGGCGGATTCGGTCATGGTGGTCGTCGATCAAGGTGATTCACGCCATTATCTGCAGATGTGTCCGTCGCATCCATGACAGCCGAAGGGGCGAATTGTTGTATAAATGACAACATTCGAGCCACAACATTTGAGATGTCGGTGCCATGGAAGAACGGATGGGAGACGTGCTGGATCGGAAGCGGGCGCTTTGCCTGCTCCAGATCATCGAGACGGGGTCGGTGCGCGGCGCGGCGGATGTGCTCTCGGTGGACCCGTCGATGGTGAGCCGCGCCGTGGCCAAGCTGGAGCAGGACACGGGCCTGACGCTGCTGGAGCGGCGTGGGCGGGGCGTCGTCGTCACCGACGCCGGGCACATGCTCGCCCTGTTCGCCCGCCGCCAGCAGGACCTGCACGACACATTCCTCGCCGAGGTCAACAGCCTGAAGAACGCCCAGCGCGGGCACATCGAGCTGATCTTTGGCGAGGGCTTCATCGACATGGTGCTCGAGCCGGTGCTGCGCGACTTCCTGATCGGGCATCCCGACGTGACCTACAACGTCCGGGTGGCCGGGACCGAGGAAACGGTCCGCTGCATCGTGGAGGACATGGCACACATTGGCCTGGTGTTCCAGCCGCCCAACGACGCGCGCCTGCGCTCGCACTATTCGCGGCTGTCCCCGATCCGTGTTCACGTGAGCAAGGGCCACCCCCTGGCGCGCCACCGCAGCGCGCTGACCTTGGCGGAACTGGCGCCGCACCAGGGCGCGGCGCTGGTCGAGTCGTTCGGCGTGCGCAAGCACGTGCAGGCAGCGGAGCTGGACGAGCACATCACCCTGAAGCCGATGCTCGTCACCAACTCGTTCAAGGTGCTGTGGGAATTTGCGGCGATGGGGCTCGGCTACATCATGACGCCGCGCTCGATTCCGCTCAAGGGCGCACAGTTTGCCGATCTGGTATCGCTGCCGCTTGCCAATCCAATCCTGAACAACAGCCGGATCCACATCGTCACGCGAGCCGGACGGCCGCTCTCCCCGGTCGCCAGCAGTCTGTTGCGGCACGTGGTCAAGGCGTTTCCGAAGCTCTGACGTCAGCGGTTCGGGGCGTTTGCGTCGAGAGCACTCGGTCTGGCGAGACGCTAGCTCGGATATGTCACGCAGCGGCGCACACGGAGGTCGGCGCCATAGGTGCACAACGGGAACAGGCTTTTCAACGTTCAGATAAGCAATGTCGCCGTATGACGCATCACGTATTCGATGAAAGCATGCACCTTGCGTGACTGCCGTCGATTGATTGCGTAGACGAAGTGAATCCCGGCGTCCTGCAATGTGCTCATCGATGGGAAGTCCGGTAGCAACCGAACCAGCCGCCCGGCAGCCAGCGCGTCGCGAACCAGCCAGTATGGCAGCAGAGCGATGCCCAATCCGGCCAGGGCGCTCTCCAGCAATACCTCCACGGCGTTGGCCACCAGATCGCCTTGTGGCGCCACTTCGATACATCCTTCGCCGTCGGGCTTCGCAAAGGTCCAGGCAACCCGCTCTCCGGAGCGACGGTAGCGCAAGCAATTGTGATTGAGCAGGTCTGCAGGCAATTGCGGTGCCGTTCGCCCCCGCAGAAAGTCAGGGTGACACACGAGCAGCCGCCGATAGCGCCCAAGCGGTCTGCTGACAAGACTGGAGTCGCCAAGCGCTCCTATTCTGATGGCCAGGTCAGTGTCGGTCTCGACCAGGTCGACATAGTCATCGGTAAGCGACAACTCCAGCGTGACCTTTGGGAATGCCTCGAGAAACGACGGAATCAGTGGCGTCAGCAAGCGCTTGCCAAAGACGCGGGGCGAACTGACCTTAAGCCGCCCGCGAGGTGCATCGGCGAACGACGCAATGCTCTCGTTGACGGCATCCAGTTCAGCCAGCAGGGTGTCCAACTGTTCCTTGTAGGTATGGCCGGGCTCCGTCAACGTCAACCGGCGGGTCGTGCGGGTCAAGAGCTTGACGCCCAGATGGGCCTCGAGCGCATCGACCTGCCGGGACACGCTGGAAGCAGCGATGCCCAGGAGCTCGCTGGCGTCGGTGAAGCTCAGCGTCGAGGCCACCTTCTGGAAGACGCGCATCGCTGCCAGCATGTCCATGCTTGCGTTTCCGTTGGCTGTTAGTTGGCCGGCGCGAACAGGTGCTCGGCACCGTCAGCAAATTTGCTGGGATTGAACTCGATGACTTCATATCGCGCCAGCCGTTCGCGGTAGAAAGGGTCCTCTGCCAGCACCGCGTCCAGCTGCGGGCGATCCAGATTTCGCGCCAGAATAACACCTCCGATGCGCGGTATCTGGGGGCCCGACACCACAAAATGACCGGTGCGATAGTTCCGGTCGAGAAAGTCGCGATGTTGCTGCATGAGCGGGTCGATTGCCGACAGGGGTTGAACGTAGTGCAAAAGTACAATGAACATGATGCCTTCCTCAAACAGTCAGGATGATCTTGCCGAGACTCACGCCGGATTCGAGATGCCGATGCGCCTGTGCCGCCTGCTCGAGGGGCATCACCTGTTGGACTTGGGGTCTGACAAGGTCCCGCATCAGGAGATCTCGGACATGCTCAAGGTCCCTGCGACCGCTGCCCCGGCAACCCAGGATCTCCAGGCGGCGAGTAAACAGTGCCTTCAGATCCATCGGCGCCTCTGTGCCGGTCGTCACTCCGCCGAGTACCAGTCGACCGTCCATGGCAAGTGACGCTACCGATTGCTCGAAAGTGACCGCACCCACGTGCTCGAATACGAGATCCACGCCACGGTCGCCCGTCAGCTCGCGCACCTGCTCTGCCATGTTCGGTCCTGCCAGCACCACTGCGGCAGCACCAGCGCGGCGCAACGCCTCGTCGGTATCGGCTGTGCGGCCGATCGCAATCACCCGAGCGCCCATGGCACTGGCCAGCTCTACTGCGGCGTACCCAAGGCCACCGTTGGCGCCCAGGATCATCACCCATTCGCCTGGTGCCAGCCGGCCACGACGCAGCATTGACGCGGCCGTAGCGTAGGTGAGGGCAAAGCTCGCGCCGCGGACGTAGTCGATCTGCTCAGGCAATGCCATGGCATTGCGGGCAGGGACGCGGACAAACTGCGCGTATCCTCCATCAATGGTCGAGCCGACCGTACCAAACCTGCTGCAGAGGTTGTCTTCGCCACGCAGACAGTGGCCGCACTGGCCGCATGACAGGATAGGGGCCGCGAACACGCGCTCGCCGATGCGGCTGCTATCGACGTTGACGCCAACGTCCACGATGTCTCCGGCGAAGTCCGTGCCGGGAATGCGCGGCAAGGGTACCTGGAATACGCTGCCTTCACGCAGGAGAAGATCGAGGCGATTGACGCCAACCGCATGGACCCGAATGATGAGGTCGTCTGGCCCCGGGGCCGGCATGTCGACATCGACGATGGCAAGAGATTCTGCAGGGCCGTGCTTCTGGATTTGTACCGCTTTCATTTGAACTCCGAACTGTGGTGATGAGACAGCGGAGTCACTGTACGGTGCGCCCCCCCGAGTAAAAAGTGGATCGGCTGCAGAAGAGAATTCGGTCGTGCGCAAAAGTCGCCCGGGTCATGCCGAACGAAACTCGCCTATCGAGCCAGATCACGTCGACATCCGTATTCGGCCATGTGGACGGCGCGCGGCCGAGCCGATCGACCATACCAAAGGATGATTGGTATATCAGACGCGTTGCGAAGATACTCAAGCAAAGCCAGCTTACCAACATCCAACATCCCACATCGTGCAGTGGAAGCAGGAACCATGACACCCGGCACCGCCCAGGTTGGATCGACACCCTATCGCACGAACATATCCAGTCATTGAAGGATATGACCCCCCCCTGAGGATGACCGCGTACGGTCTAGCACAGACGCAGAGGAGTAGTCATATCCCTCACCGTACTCCGGGGTGTCTGCTCAGCGGATTCATGAATTCAAAATATTTGAATGATGCGTCCTTGATTGGATCACTTTTAGTAAAACTATCGCCGCTATAGTTACGTCAATGGCAGCGCAACAACAAATGTTCGCTGCCAAAAAACATCAACCAAATTGAATGAAATAGAACGGAGAAAGCGCCATGTCCAACGCCAAGCTCGAAGTCCTGACCCCGCACAACAGCCAGATCATCTTCATCGACCATCAGCCCCAGATGGCCTTCGGCGTGCAGTCGATGGACCGCCAGACCATGAAGAACAACGTGGTCGGCCTGGCCAAGGCGGCCAGGATCTTCGACATCCCGACCACCATCACCACGGTCGAGTCTGACTCGTTCTCGGGTTATACCTACCCCGAACTGCTCGACGTGTTCCCGGGCAAGCAGACGCTCGAGCGCACCTCGATGAACTCATGGGACGACCAGAAGGTACGAGACGCACTGGCCGCCAACGGCCGCAAGAAGGTGATTGTCGCCGGCCTGTGGACCGAGGTCTGCAATACCACGTTCGCGCTGTGCGCGATGCTCGAAGGCAACTACGAGATCTACATGGTGGGCGACGCCTCGGGCGGCACCACCAAGGAAGCGCACGACTACGCGATGCAGCGCATGGTGCAGGCTGGCGTGGTGCCGGTGACCTGGCAGCAGGTGCTGCTTGAATGGCAGCGCGACTGGAAGAACCGTGACACGTACGACGCGGTCATGAAGGTGGCCAAGGAACACTCGGGTGCTTACGGCATGGGCGTGGACTACGCCTACACGATGGTCCACAAGGCCGAGCAGCGCACCGCCACGAAGCACGAGTCGCTGGCGCCGGTCCATGCGCAGGTGATCGAGCGCTAGTACTGCATTCGCGGGCTGGACGATCCAAGGGACGTCCAGTCATTTCAGAGACCGGGCCAACAGCCCACTTCAATCCCGACTGACGATGAAGCGCGTAAGGAAGATTGCCAGCAAGTGGGAGTTCGCCGTATTCGCGTTCGCGAGCGGATTCTTGAAGCATGCCCATACGTCATCTTCTCTCGGCATCCTCGCCGGCACGCTGGCGGTGGGCGGATTGATCGCAGATCGCGGCATGAGAACAGATCGCGGTCTCAAATGAACAAGAATGAACAAGAGAACTCCCATGTCCAAACTACCGTTGCTCGACCCCGCCGATTGCGCCTTGATCCTCGTTGATGAACAGGCGGGCCTTGCGTTCGCCGCGGGTTCTCAAGACCCCCAGATTCTGCGCAGCAATGGCCTTGCGCTCGCGAAGACGGCGGTCGCCTTTGACTTGCCGGTTGTGGTCTCCACTTCGGCCTCGAAGGTCTACAGCGGCCCATTGATGCCGGCTTTCAGAGACGTGCTGCCAGACGTCACGCCGATCGAGCGCCGCAACATGAACCTTTGGGAAGACGATGCGGTGCGCGGCGCGATTACGGCTACCGGAAAGCGTACGCTGATCATCGCGGGCATGCTGACGGAGGCCTGCGTGAGCTTCCCGGTTCTTTCAGCGCTGTCCGAGGGATATCAGGTATACGTCGCGGCCGATGCTTGCGGTGGGCTGACACCAACGAGCCATGATCTTGCGTTGCGACGGATGGCTTCCGCCGGCGCAGTCATGACTTCCTGGCTCCAGGTCCTTCTCGAATTCCAGAGGGATTGGACCCGTCATGACACCTATGAGAAGGCTCGCTCGATCGTGGTCGAGCATGGCGGCGGGTATGGCACGGGCCTCGCCTATGCGCGTGACATGATCAAACCGACATGAACGTCCTCAATGCAGGCGTTTGACGCTCTGCGCGCTGCCAGGTGATGGATCGGCGTTCCGAGTCCGTCAGCAAAGCGCCCACTTCTGCCGGGAGTGTAATCGCGATGAACCCGACTACCGTCGATCCGCAGGAAATCGTGACGAGCATCATTGTCCACGAGGTGGAGCCCGACGCCGCCGAGCAGTATGAAGCGTGGCTCGCGGACATCCGAGCCGCAAGCGCCAGGTTTCCCGGCTACCTGAGCACCGATGTGATACGTCCGGTCGGCACGAGCCGCGAGTATGCGACCATCGTCCGCTTCGCCGACTTCAGGAGCCTCGACGCCTGGATGGAATCCGATGTGCGCCGCCAATATGTTGAGAGAATGTGGTCATCGCTGCGGCAGGGCGATCGGCACGAGATCAGGACTGGCCTCGATTTCTGGTTCACGCCAAAGAACGCAAAGGTCAAGATCCCAACCGCGTGGAAGCAGTGGCTCATCACGTGGAGCGCCATCCTGCCGCTCAGCATCGTCGTGCCATGGGGCGTCGTGCCGGTGCTTGCGCGCTGCAGCGGCGCTCAGGCCGCGCGCCTTGCGTTTGCGCGTGTCGTCATGCGTGCGCCGAGCATGGCGCCACCTTATGACGCCGCGTAGCCACGGCCAAATTTATCTCACTGCCGGACATAGAGAAAGCCTGCCCCCTGCCGGTGATGGATTGCTCGGCTTGCTAACATTTGTTTCGGGCGTCCGTGGAACCGTGGTCATATCCTGTTGCGACTTCCTCGAGGTATCTAGGAGGAAATTGTTGCTCTGGCGTAACCAGGGGAACTCCTTGCGCCATGGCGCTCCCGGCCAGACCCTTACCCTACTCGATGGTGCCAACCGGATGAGGGTGGCGGGATCTCCGGTGTGCGCCACCGAACGGCCGGAGGCGCGGCCCAGCCGGTTAATCATGGTCTCTTCATGACTCTCCGGCCGTATAGCGCGGCTTCTTGCGCTTACAGCTTCTTTGATCCAGCTCAAATCTGTGAGTGGTTCATCAGCTACCTTGCGAACATGGTCATGTACGCCCCGTGCCCCGTCCTTTTTGAGCGGTGTGGACCTTGACCGTTATGACCTGGAGTTTGTCGTCCTGTTGGGAGCATCGTGAAGCGGAAAATCGACGTTGCTGCATATTCTTGGCGGGTTGGACTGCCCGACGTCCGGGACCGTCGAATACGGGAAGCATGACCTGGCACACGCGGATGAGGCCGGTCTTATCCTCTGCCGCCGCGAACACGTCGGCTTCGTATTTCAGGTCTACAATCTGATTCCGAGCTTGGCGGGGCTGGAGAACGTCGCACTGGTGGCCAATATTGCCGAACATCCCATGAATCCGCTCGATGCCCTTGAGTTGGTAGGGCTATCGGCGCGCAAGGACCACTTTTTAGCGCAACTCGCCGGCGGAGAACAGGAGCGCATCGCCATTGCCCGGGCCGTCGTCAAGCAACCAGACATTCTTCTCTGCGACGAGCCGACTGGAGCGTTGGACTACAGCACGGGGAGGCTTGTACTTGAGGTTCTTCAGCGCGCAAATACGGAGCAGGGGGCAATCACTGCCGTTATCATCCATAACACAACCATCGCTGCAATGTAGCCGCGCGCTTCACTATGCTATCGCGCGCGTTGTGGCGGCTTCGCGCCCAGGTTGCTGCCGCGGCGCTGGTCGTCGCGCGCCGTGCTGGTGCCGTCTTGCCGTCGAACGGGCCGGACGAGACGAGCGCGCGCAACTTACAGCGGCTCCTCTATGGACTCGATGCCATACTGCGGCTGCGTTGCGCGCAATAAGATGAGTTTGATTTTGTCTTGGGAGGACGGGGATGAGCGATATCGCAGGCTTGCTTGTCCTTGCCGTCGTGGTCTTTGGCTTGAATTTGATGCCCGCCTTTGCACCGCCGACTTGGATGGTGATGTCATGGATAGGATTTTCACTGCCGGAGGCCAATCCCGCGCTTCTGGCGCTTGCTGCGGCATGTGCAGCGACTACTGGCCGCCTGGTTTTGGCTCAGATGGCCTTTACACTGGTGCGCCAGCGCTGGATGCGTGAGGATGACAGGCGGAACATTGATGTAGTTGGTCAGTGGCTGGGGCGCCGCAAAAGCATGACAATGGGGTTCATGCTTGCCTATGCCTTCAGCCCATTCCCCTCGAACTATCTCTTCATTGCCTACGGCCTCACAGGGATGCGGCTCTGGATGATTGGACTGCCGTTCTTTGCCGGACGCCTCATCAGCTATTTCATGTGGACGCATCTGGCCCAAGTGGGCTCGCGCTATCTGGACACGGATGTTGATGGGGCCTATTTCGGCCTGTACTTCGTTCTTTCGCAGCTGCTTCTTCTGGCGGCCGTGTACCTTTTCACAAGAGTGGACTGGGTATGCCTGCTGCATGAGCGACGCTTACGTTGGCGACGCTCACGGAGACTATCTTCTCCACCGTGACGAAGCAACGTGCGTCGGAACCTAGCCGATTCGGGGTGCCTGTCGGTCGAGCCGCGGGTGTCCGGTACAACGCATCGCAATCGAAGTCGCCAGGCCCGCTTACACGCGCTTCTGCATCGCTGGCGCAACAAGCAAACGGTCGATGCTTACTTGCAGGCCGTCTTGCCAGCCCGGAACCGGGGAGCGTAGCTCAAGGGACGAACCCGCGCCGCGCACAATCGCTTCGACGATAGCAAGGCCAAGTCCGCTGCCCTTGGCTGCCGTCGCGCCACGCTCGAAAGGCTTTGTCAGACGATCAAGTTCATCGTTCGGCAGCACCGGCCCGTGATTCCTCACTGTGAGCGAACCGGTGGCCAGCAGCGAAATCCCCACGGTTTGCCCAGGTGAGCCGTGCTTTTGGGCATTTTCGACCAGATTGCGCACGACAATGGCAAATGCGTCCTGATCAATCCACGACGGAACGGGCTGGTCGGGCAGGTCAAGCTGAATCGGGTTCGCAGAGGCCACGCGCCGAAAATCCTCGACTACAAGTTCCAGTACTGGTCGAAGATCCTGCGGCGCGTCCCCGAGCACGCGCCCATTTTCCGCCTTCGCCAGTTGCATGAGTCTTTCACTGACCCGCGACAGCGCGTGCAACCCCCGTTCGATGTTTTGTACTCGCTCTCGCACTCGGTCGGAAGGCGCTTCGGCCATGAGGCGCTGCGTCTGCGCAAGGGCTGCGGCAATCGGTGTGCGCAACTCGTGCGCGCTATTGGCAGTGAAGCTACGCTCCGCGGCCAGCGCGCGGTCCAGGCGAGCCATCAGGTCATTGACCGCGTCGGCGATCGGTGCGACCTCCGTCGGCAGTTCCTCTCTTTCGAGCGGTGTCAGGTCGTTCTGCCCACGTGCAGCGATGCTGTCGCAGAAGCGCCGGATTGGCCGTAGCCCGGTGCGGACAATCAGCCAGATGCCACACAGGCCCACCGGCAGAAACAGGATGAGGACCCTGGCGACCGCTAGCGCGGCTTCAATCACTGCATGCCGGCGCGTGGCGAGCGGCTCCGCGATCATCAGGGAGATCGTGCCCTGCAAGCCCGGCTCGGCATAGATCCGGTGCGACGCCGTTGAAGTGAAGCCCGCTTTCAGATCCGACGGGAAGATGACCGTATCGGCATCGTGCGATCGCAGCAAAAGTCTGCCCCTGTCATCGCGAACCGCGTAGGTCAGCAATTCGTCGTGTGGACGAACGGCTGCGATACGGCGGCTGCCATCGTCATCGCCATCCGCATCACGCCCGACGATATCCATGATGGCGAGTGGCAACAGGCGCTGCGCCGCTTCCTGCAACGCACTGTCCGACATCCGATCGACTTCGTGGCGCAGCACGTAGAATGAAGCGGCCGCGGCCGCGAGCGACAGCACGGCGAGCCCTGCAACCAGTGCTGCCGCGAGTCGACCTTGCAGGCTGCGCAGCATGGTCAGTCCTGCTTCAGCCGATAGCCGAGCCCACGCAAGGTCTCAATGACATCGGCACCAAGCTTCTTGCGTAGGCGGCTCATATGTACCTCGATGGTGTTGCTGCCAATTTCTTCGTTGAAGGAGTAAAGGCGATCCTCCAGCCGGCTCCTTGATACGATCATTCCCGGATGCTGAATCAGCGCTTCGAGAAGTGCCCATTCACTGGCCGTCAGGTCGATGCGTGCGGCACCGCGCATCACGCTGCGCCCCACCGTATCGATACGGAGTCCGCCGAGCTCGACCAGGGGATTCGGATTGCCCGAATACCGGCGTGACACCGCGCCTACCCGTGCGGAAAGCTCTGACAGGTCGAATGGCTTGACGAGATAGTCATCCGCGCCGGCGTTCAGGCCGGCGATGCGGTTCGATACCTGATCGAGCGCAGTCAGGATGATGACGGGCACGGTCGAACCACGCGCGCGAAGCTCTCGCAGGAAGTCGAGCCCCCGACCGTCGGGAAGCAGCAGATCGAGTAGGACTAGGTCGTAGTTAGCAGCAGCAAGGTGTCGGCGCGCCTCGGCGAGGCTGGCCACGAAGTCGGTCGGATGTCCGTCTTTCTCGATCTGGTCGCGAACGGCCTCCCCGAGCCAAGGCTCATCCTCGATGAGAAGGACTCTCATTAAGATCTTCCTGATAGGTGTCTCGCGTGACTTTGCCACGCGAACCTGTCGCGAACATGAAGAAAATTCTTTGTGCCCGCAAGCTTGGCTTCAGGTTTCAGGTGCATTGTGGAGTCCAAGGATGCGAACGAGAGATGTTAGTCATGAAACACCTGAGAATAGCCAGAAGCCTGATGCTCACCATGTTTGCACTTGTCGGCGCTGTCGGCATCCATCCCGCACAGGCGCACGACAGCGACGATTGCGAGGCGCCAGTGAATGCCTGGAAGCCGCGTGACGCTGTCCGGACGATGGCGCAGCAAAAAGGCTGGCAGATCGACAGGCTCAGGATCGACGACGGTTGCTACGAGGTCAAGGGGCATGATGCCGATGGCCGGCCTTTTAAGGCAAAACTTGATCCTGTCACCCTTGACGTCGTCCGCATGAAGCGTGAAGACGCCGACCGCGGCGGAGCACGCGGACGCCTGCCGGACGCGAATACTGGCAGGCCACCGGCCGACGCACCCCACGAAGGCTTGCTGAAGCCGGGCGCGAAGCCCCAGGTCCAGATCCGCTGACCCCTTATTGCCGACGCACCGCGTACCTCATCGGCGTTGCCCCTGCTGAATCAGCGGCAGGCCAATGCGACGGGTGCGATGGCCCCCTTTTTGCCCAAATCAGGAGAATCCCGATGAAACACGTAATCTCGATCGCCGTGCTTGCCGGCGCGCTTGCCGCGCCTTCACTGGCATCCGCGCGTCAGGTTTCGTTCGAAACGCAACTGTCGAGCTATGGGGGAGATGGCGCTTACGTTGCCATGTATGTCACCGATCGCACCGGACGGTACCAGGGCACGCTATGGGTGGCAGGGCGCAAAGCCAAGTACTACCGGCATCTGCGCGACTGGTATCGCGCCACGGGCGGCACCGCAAAGGTAGACGGCATTACGGGCGCCAGCGTCGGCGCAGGCAAGACGCTGCGTGCGACGCTGGATCTGTCCGACACGCTGCTCGACGCCGGATATGAGGTCCATATTGACACTGCGGTCGAGGACATGAAGGAGTACCCGTCCGAGGTCGTCGTGCCGCTGACCACCTCGGGCGCGAACAAGACGGTCAAGGGTAGCGGCTATGTGAAGTCGTTCCGCTATTCACTGTAACCGGGGCTCGACGAGGAGGTGCCCGATGTTACGTAAGCTCCATTCAATCCCCGGTCTCGTCGCCGCATTGCTGATGACGATCGTCGCCTTGACAGGCGTGGCGCTATCTGTGAATCCGGCACTTGAGCACGCAAGTGCCGTCCGCCCAGGCCAGGCTCCGCTCAGCGTTGCAACGCTCGCCAGCCGCGTGAGCACCTCGGTGCCCGATGTCGAAACACTCATACGCCGGCCGTCAGGGGCGATCATCGCGTACTACCGGGCCGGCGGCGAACAGCGTGCATCGATCATTGATCCCGCTAGCGGCAAGGCTGTCGGCGATTATCGACCCTCGCCTGTCGAGCGTTGGCTGAGGAACCTGCACCGCAAGCTCTTTCTCGGTGACGCTGGCCGGATCGCCACCGGTGCAACTGCAGCTTTCATGCTATTCGCGGCGTTCTCCGGGCTTGTATTGCTCGCCCGCCGGATGGGCGGGTGGACGCATATCCTGGCCCCGATCCGGGGTGATGGGTTGCAGCGTTTGCATAACGAAACTGCACGAGCCGCGCTTGCCGGCCTCACGCTGTCCGCGATGACCGGAGTCCTCATGTCGTTGACGACGTTCGGCGCGATCCCGGAAGGCGGCGCGCAGCAGCCCGTCCTCAGCGTTTCGGCAATCACCACGCCCCCGATGCCACTGCGGCAGATGCCCGCACTGGCAATAGATGTCTCCAGCCTGCGTCAGTTGACGTTTGCCAACGCCGCCGACCCGAGCAGCATCATCGAAGTGAATACGACGGATGGAGCCGGTTATGTCGATCCATCGTTAGGCAGATGGCTTGCCTTTCAGCCCGCCGACGCCTGGCAACGTGTGCACGGGGTTGTCCGCATGCTGCACACGGGCGAAGGACTATGGTGGCTTGGTCTGATTCTCGGCGCATCGTCGGCGTCGGTGCCGTTGCTGGCCGCAACCGGCCTGCTGCTGTGGCTGCGTCGTCGACGGGCCATGCCGAAGCTCGCCCGCAACGTGCCGGCACGCGACGCGGATACTGTGTTGCTGGTGGGCACCGAGGGCAATAGCACGTGGGGCTTTGCTTCGGCACTGCATGCAGCGCTGACCCAGGCTGGCCTTCGCGTGCATGTTGCGCCGATGAACGATTTTGCAGCCGGCCGCAGCCTGCGGCATCTGCTAGTCCTGACTGCGACCTACGGTGACGGCGATGCACCGGAGAGCGCCATACGATTCCTGCCGAAGCTCGGACGCCTGACGATCCCTGGCGGGGTGGCGTTCGGGGTCTTGGGCTTCGGCGACCGCCAGTTTCCTCATTTTTGCGGCTATGCGCGAACGGTTCATGACGCGCTGACCGCCAGGGGGCTGGAAGCACTGACCGAGCCGGGCACGGTTGACCGGCAATCTGAACCCGAATTCCGGCAGTGGTGCACGGGGCTAGCCGAAAGGCTCGGCGTGTCGCTGGATATCCGCTACACACCATTGCTGCCGCCCACGATACCGCTCAAGCTCGTCTCACGTGATGACTATGGTGCGGATCCGGAGGACAGGACTTCAGTGCTGCGTTTCATGCCTGCCGAGGGGGCAAGATTCTGGGCCACCCTGCGACGGCCACGGCTGCCTCGGTTCGAGACGGGGGATCTGCTCGGCGTCGTGCCGCCGGGCGCCACCTCGCCCCGGTACTACTCGCTCGCGAGCGCGACGGCGGACGGCCTGGTCGAGATCTGCGTGCGGCGTCATCTGAACGGCGTGTGCTCCGGGTATCTCACAGGCCTGCGGCCCGACGACACGATTGAGGCATTCATGCGGCCGCACGCGTGCTTTCGGCCGGGTGCCGGTAGCGCGCCCGTGATCCTGATCGGGGCCGGTACCGGGATTGGTCCGCTGATCGGTTTCATCCGGCACAATGCGGCCCGCCGTCCCATGCACCTGTATTTCGGTGCGCGCAATGCTGACGATGGCTTCCTGTACCGCGACGAGCTCAAGCACCTCGTAGCCGACCGGCGGCTGCAGGCACTCACGACTGCCTTCTCACGTTCCGGAAGCCGGAGCTATGTGCAGGAGCGCCTTCTCGCGGATACACAGAGCTTGCGCACCCTGGTTACGCACGGCGCGCAAATCATGGTGTGCGGCGGCCGCAGGATGGCGGAGGGTGTCGCGCAGGCGTGGGAACGTATTCTGACGGATACCGGCTTGTCCGTCGCACAACTGAGAGCGCAGGGACGCTATGTCGAAGATGTCTATTGAGGCGTTGCCAGACACGCAATTCAAGCTTTGGCGCGTGAGCGGTGCGACGATGGGAACCCGCTACACGGCGGCCTTCCATACGTCGCCGAAGGCGGACGAAAAGGAACTGGCGGCGCGGCTTGCTGCGGCGCTTGGCTCGGTTGACGAGCAGATGTCGAACTGGAAGGAAAGCTCCGACTTGTCACGGTTGAATCGTGCCGAGCTGGACTGCTGGGTGCCGGTGTCCAGGAATCTCGCGGCTTTGCTCGCACGTGCGATGGAGATCGGCAACGATACGCACAACGCCTTCAACATCGGCGTCGGCGGGCTTGTCGGTTTGTGGGGTTTTGGGCCATCGGGCGAGCAGCGTGCACCTCGCCCAGGCGCGGTGCACACGTTCAAGGCAAGCCCATGCCCGTCTGTGAGCGAACTGATTGACGTGGATGTGCAACGGTGCCGGGTGCGCAAGCGGGGACCCGTTGCGCTGGATCTGTGTGGTATTGCAAAGGGGTTCGGCGTCGACGAACTTGCACGCGTGTTAAGCGAGCACGAGATCGACTCATGGCTTGTCGGCATCGACGGTGAAATGCGCGCGTGCGGAAGCAAGCCGGATGGGTCGCCGTGGGCGATTGCGCTTGAGGCCCCGGATTACGAGCGGCACGCCGCAATGGGCGTGATCGAACTGAGCAACGCCGCTATCGCGACGTCTGGCGACTACCGCCACTGGGCTGACATCGACGGTGTGCGTATCTCGCACACAATGGATCCCCGAACCGGCGCGCCACTGCGCAGTTCCGTTGCGTCGGTGACGGTCATTGCACCGACATGCGCGGACGCGGACGCCTACGCGACAGCCTTGCTGGTGCTCGGCGCGCAGGCGGGGCGAGATTATGCTCAGCGCAGGCGCCTCGACGCACTCTTCGTCGTACGCGACGGCGATGCGCTGCGCACGATCGGGACCGGCTACTTTGCCAATGCGCGCTAGGATCCTGGCCAGTTTTTGCTGCCGGTATGCGCTGTTGCCATACGCCCAGCGCGGCGATGTCTTCCGTGACGGCATTCCGGTTGCAGACGTCATCCAGACCTGGCTCGACGTCTCGGCTCACCTTGCACGCGGCGCAGAGCAGGCGGCGGAACTGGAACACGGGATTCTTGCAAACGCTGTCGAAGAAAGCGCTTGAGCGACCTCATCGAAATTACCCAGGCGGCTAGCCTTGAAGCTGATCGAAAAAGGAACTTGAATTCCTAGACGCGGACCCAAACCGGGGCGGAGGTGTTAGAGGCGCCATCCTGAGTTCCGTCTCAGATCAAGTCGTTGCCAGGACGGGTCGTCCAGTGCCGCAGGAGCGCGATCGGTCCGATGGTGACGGACTTACGCAGTCGGCCCCTATCGTGACCGGTAATCGGGGCCGCTGTCGAAATCCAATGGGGACAGGTAAATGCCGATTTCAAAAGCCTTGGCATCGCGATGTCGTCGCTGTTGGCCGCGCTGGTGGCAGTGGGTTGCGCGACACAGACGGAACCTGGGGAAGACCGCGTGCGGATCATGGAGCAGCGGAGCATTCCCTACGCTTGTGCCAGAGATGATGAAGCCGGTAGGCGGGCCATGGAAGATGACTGGCTACTTTGCACAAGTACGAGCTGTCCGTGCCGCTGAACTGAGCCGCCGCGCGGTGCATGACTACTACCTGCATTGCGCCCCGGCGCGAGTACCACGACACATGGTCATCCTCTCCTGAGTAGGGCATGAGAACAAAAGGTCCTGCCACAAATCAGCAATGTGCGGGATCTGCCCAAAATCTGATAGGCGTTTCTTCCCACCGTCGCACGCTCACTCGGGCGCGTAAGAGCGTTTCTGCCTTCGCCATGGGAACATAAGCCGCCGTAGTAATGTGAGGATAGGCGGCTTCGCCGTGGCTAACGCTTTGGATGGCCCAGGGCGCGCAGCGCCCTTACTGCCTTGCGTCTCCGTACTCGCCGCTCCTTTTTCATCCACTGCATGAGCAACGCGTGAGCGCCCGCGCAATCTGTGCGCTTCGGCAGTGTCGAGACGTAAGCTGCACCAACGAGGACGTCGTTCAACTCTCGAAGGACCGCCTGCGCCTCGGCCAAGTGCACTGCGCGCTCGCGGTCCGTGCCTCTGAGCACCGGTGCGAAATACTCGATTAGATAACGCAAGCGCCTGATCTCATGGCGGACCTGCTGAACGTCGTCCAGTTTGCCCTTCCTCGCTCGCTTCAAGCGCCGTCCCAATCGAATGGAAGCCACTTTCACGCGCGCACGTGCGAGATCCCCGATGACCATCGTTCCCTCTAGCTGACCGCCTGCGAGTACGGCGGCAGCCGCCCTAATGCCGGGAATCAGATCGTTTTGACTCGGAACGGTGAGTGCCGTGCGGCTCTCGGCGCGAGCCCGATGCGTGAGATCATCCAGAATCTCTAGAAGGACCAGTGCGGCGGGATACGTCGGCGGCACCGCGGCGCGCAAGAACTCGCTAACGATGACCTCCCAGTTTCGCGCATTGGCGACCTGACCGGCCAACGCCCCAAGTTGCTTGCGCCACCGCTTCGCAAGTCCAGCCGGCAGCAAAGATTGATATGCCCAGAACAGTGCCCGCAGCCTACGGAGGGCTACCCGCATCTGATGCCCAACCTCTGGGTCATGGCTCTCGAGGTAGAGCGCGGTGTAGCGCTCCACTATCGCCGCATCGAGCGACATTAGGCGAGGTAGCACGGCGAGAGCAGGGGTCCCGGGGTGTAACCTGGGAAAGTCGCTCATCTTCGTCCCTCGCCTATCGGGACTTATTGTGCAGGCTTATCGCTGCGCGCCTTGATATTGGCGCGTAATGCGTCGCTCATCGGCATGTTCAAATTCGCGCCGGCGGGAGGGATAGGCGATTCAAACCATTTCTTGTACAGCCGCGCGAACTCCCCCGACTTCATCAACCGTGTGATGGTGCCGTCCACCAACTTCTTGAACTCGGTGTCGTCCTTGCGAACCATGCAGGCATACGGCTCAACTTGAAGGGTATCGCCTACGATCTCGAGTGCGGAAGGATTTCCAGAGTTGGCTCGCAGGCCAAACAGCAGCACGTCGTCGAGGGCAAGCGCCACGGCGCGGTCGTTCAATACCAGTTGCATGGCATCCGCATAGTCCTTGCCGGATACGAATTGGATATCCAGATTGTGGTCGGCGCTGAATTTGTTCAGCAGTTTCTCGTTGGTGCTGCCGGCCGTACTGGCCACCGTCTTCTTCGTAAGATCGGAGTAGTTCCTAATGCCGGAGCTCTTCTTGGTCAGCAGGCGCGTGCCGGCGTAGAAGACGTTGATCAAAAACTCCACCTCTTTGCCGCGGGCACTGGTGTTGGTGGTGGATCCGCACTCCAGATCATAGGCGCCGCTTACCAGCATGGGGATTCGGTTTTGCCCGGTCACCGGGACGTAGTCGACCTTAAGGTGTGGCTTCTTCAGCCGGCCGCGCACTTCGTCAACGATCGCTTCTGTCAGATCGACCGAGAATCCGACTGCCTTGTGTGGTGCCAGCAGATAGCTGAACGGCACCGCGGCCTCCCGATAGGAGACCGTGATCGTGTCGCTTGACGCGATCTTTTCCAGGGTTTGAGCATAGAGATCCGAGGCACCGAGCGGCAGTCCGGCAGCGATCAGCATAGTGGCGACTACGGGAATGCTTTTCATTTTTATGTTCTCCATTCAAGCGTCCGAAGGGGCGGCCAATCTGGTCGCCGGCATGCTAATACGACTGTAGATGCCACCGCGGTCGCGTGGTTGACCAATGTCAACGCGCGACGAACGGGGACGGCGCCGTTGGTTGATGTTTGTGCCTTATGCGGTACCTGCAGGTTCAAGCTTCAAGACGCCCTGACTTGGGGGCCGCCTCCTTTGTCAGTGGTTCTTGCTACACGAGGGCAAAAACTTGCCCGCCAGCGATTGACAGCATCAGCAGCAGTTCAGTTGCGGGTAATCTTTAGCATCTTGACGTGCATTTGCTTTTCCATCACGTCAGTGGTGATTGTGTCCCGGCATGATGTTCAGGTCGTGTTAAACCGGCATTTCATGTGCTTGTGACTCCTTGGTCTCCTTCCGTTCGTCCATTAGGAACACATCGCAGCCTTCCCCGTTTTTGTAGCCCTCGACGAACGGTTCGACCACGGCGGTGAGTTCGGCGGTCACCAGGCCATATGCGACGCTCGTAAACTCAACAGGATCTCGCGCTCTGTTCATACGAATCAATCGAAATTGCTGTAGTCAGAACAGAAACGAAAAAGGCCAACGAGAGTAAGGTTGCCAACATAGCTTGCCTCCTGTTCCTTTGTGCTCAGTTCGGACTACCGCCATGTCCTTAATGCCACAACGAAGACGGGACGACGCAAGTCCTAGACTCCAACTGTTTCAGGAAGGCCAATTCAAGTGCTGGGCGACACCTCCCTTCGATGGAATCGTAACCTCCGTCTTACGCTCGATTCCGTTTGCAGTAGCAACCACACGATACTTTCCAGCTGGAAGTTTGATGTACATAAAGGGCCCGTCGGATATCGCCCGAAAGATCTGTTTGCCATCCGGCTTGTAGATCCGAGTGTCAACGTCGGCCAGAAATTCGCCTCGCTTGCCGGTAAAGGTAAGGCGCAGACTATAAGCTGGCGCAGCAGCCCGGAAGGCGGCGGCTTCATCCTCGCCAATGCCACCACTAAGGTAGGCCACGCCGCTCGCCTGTTTCTGCGGCGGCAGCCCGCCGGCTGCTGGTTGATCAGTGTCGGCACTACGGCCCATCATGGGGCCGCAGTCCAGGCTTGCGGTGCTCCGACCGCCGCCGTACATGCGCTGTCCGCCCCCGCGCTCGTGACGAAGCACGACGCCGTGTTGATCGGCGCGTGTATGCACGAGATCATGCAGGCGACGCGTGATTTCCCGGCGCTCTTCGGGAGTCGCGGCGGCGCGCATGCGGGCGCAGAAATCCGCCTTCTCCTCGCTGCTGAGTAGGTCAACTCCGCGCATGGTCTGGGGAGTTGCGGGTTTTGCAGCCCGTCCAACGGTTTCCTGTGCTTGGCACTCAGGGGCAAACAAGCTGAGGCTGGCAATGCTGACGATACAAAATAGCTCAAATGCGCCTTTCATGATGTTGACTCCAGTTGTTCGTCGATCTGTCGATCTTGGATATACTCCAGAGTTTCGAACCGGTGAAAGTCATGACCGGATCCCTCGGAGCCCCCAACGCCACCTTGTTCATCTTGTTCATCGCTGGCCTGATGGAAGAGCCGGCGCGCCCGCGTGGCAACTGATTTACGGAGAGATATCGCTCGTGCCCGTGCAGTGGCGAATTTATTCCCCTATTCAGCCTAGCCGGTTCCATCAGGGGAGACTTGACGCTTGTCAAACTCGGCGTTCTGGACGAATTACTCGATGAGATCGACCCATGACTTGCCTGGCTGGATCATCGGTCCGACCGGCAGGCCGTCAATGACCGATTGCAAAGTACGCTCGCTTTTCTTGCGATATCGCGCTCCATTCTCAGGCGCGCATTCTCCGCCCGCAGCCGAGCCAACTCCATCTGCTCAGGCGTGCCGGTCGTCCCCGCCGCCAGTTTTCCCTTCTCCCTTCTCCCTTCTCCCTTCTCCCTTCTCACTCTGACGCATCCATGCCCAAAGGCTACCCTTGGGAATGCCGAGAACCTTCGCCGTGACCGCTATCGATTGGCTGGCCCTCACCTGGCGAACCGCCTCCAGTTTGTATTCCTGCATGTATGTCGCTCGCGTTTGCTTGCCTGCCATGTCTTGGCTCCTTGCTCGTATTTGAACATTGGCTAAGAACTCCACGCTTCGAGGGCAAGATCTTTATCGGGGTTCGCTGCTTGCAACCGATTTCCCTCGCAGCCGCGCTGCGCTTGTCTCCCTCGAATGGGCGAAACGGCCTCTCCAGCCGTTCGGAGGGCGCAAGGGCGGCGAGTACTCAGAAAGACTGCCAGTCGTCGACACCGGTGCGCGGCGTGGCGTCGGCCGTAATGGAGAGCGGTGCTGTCACCTCGACGGTCTTGGCCCTGGGCAAAGCCACGCTCCGGGTTGCCGCGGAGGTGCTGCCTACAGCCTGACTGGTTGCTGTCGCCGACAGCGGCCGCGCACTGCCCGTATCGTTCGGGAGCTTGAACAACGCCACTGTCTGCACCAACCGCTGAGCGTCGTCGCGCAGGCTTTCGGCGGCCGCTGCACTCTCTTCTACCAGCGCGGAGTTCTGCTGCGTGGCCTGGTCCATCTGACTCACGGCTTCGCCGACCTGCGTGACGCCAGCACTCTGCTCGGCGCTGGCCGCACTGATCTCGCCCATGATGTCGTTGACGCGCCGGATCGACGTGACGACCTCACTCATCGTTGCGCCGGCCTGGTCCACCAGGGTGGTGCCTTGCTGGACGCGCTCGACGCTGGCATTGATGAGCGACTTAATCTCCTTGGCCGCCCCGGCGCTGCGCTGCGCGAGGCCGCGGACCTCGCCGGCCACCACGGCGAAGCCGCGGCCCTGGTCGCCCGCGCGGGCGGCCTCCACCGCAGCGTTGAGCGCCAGGATATTGGTCTGAAAGGCGATGCTGTCGATCACGCCAATGATGTCGGAGATCTGCCGGGCGCTGTCGTTGATGCCTTTCATGGTGTCCACCACAAGCCCCACTGCGTTGCCACCCCGCACGGCCACGTCGCTGGCGCCGACTGCCAACTGGTTGGCTTGCTTGGCGTTGTCGGCATTCTGCTTGACAGTGGAACTGAGCTGCTCCATCGAGGAGGCAGTTTCTTCCAATGCGCTGGCCTGCTCTTCCGTGCGGCTCGATAGCTCAATATTGCCCTGCGCGATCTGCGCGCTTGCGGTGGCCACCGCTTCGGCGCCGCGGCGTACGTTGGACACGACCTTGATGAGACTGGCTTGCATGTGTTTGAGAGCGAGGAGCAGTTGCGCGGTCTCGCTCTTGCCCTCCGCGTCAAAGGTGGCGCTGAGGTCGCCAGACGCGACCGCGCGCGATATCTCGACCGCCTTGTTGAGGGGCACCGTGATGGCACGGATGATCCACAGACCCATCAGCAAGGCGACTACCAGCGCGACGGTGCCCGTCGCCCAAATGACCGCCTTCAGTCCGTCGACGGCCAGCGATGCCCGCTGGGCGGATTCATCCATCAAGGTGTTAAGGTACTTGATGAGATCGTCGGTATGCGAAAAATAGTCCAACTGCGCGGGTCGGAGTTCGCCCAAGAGCAGGCTCTTCGCCGCGTCCATATTGCCGGCTCTAGCCAGATCGATAAAACGGGTCTGGAGCGCCACAAACTTGGCACGCGACTCGTTGATCTTGGGCAGGAGCGCCTTGCCCTTTTCTGTCTGGATATGCGCCTGAAGTTCCTTCCATTGCTCACCGACTGCCTTGCGGAGAGATTCCGCGGAATCGAGCTCGCCGTTGATTTCGGCCGGCTCGCTCATGATTAGCGCATTGCGCGACTTGCGCGCGATCAGGTTCATGTCTTCCTTGATCTTGGTGGCCGCAGCGATCTTCGGGTAGCGATCTTTCATGACGACGGAGAACTCATTCTCCACCGAGGTGACCTCAACCAGCGACATGCCCCCCATAAGCGCGATCAATAGGACCAAGACGCCAAACCCGAGCGTCAGGCGGGTAGAAATTTTCATGTCGTTGACATTCATGCCGGTTCTCTTGCTTGCTTGTTTGAAGGAACGCAACCCGCGCGCATGACATGTGGCGAAGCCTGGCTGCTTTCCCTGTCGACTATGTTTCGGTCTGTTTCGACGGAATCTTCGATAGCCTTCTGCACACGCGTTAGCCTGCGTTGATCAATATCGACGCAGCGGAAATAACCTTAATGTCGTATGGTGGAAAGACTGTTCGTCTAGCGGCACAGTTTGTGGGCGCGATCATGCACTATGCGATTCGACGAAAGTCGACCGACAGTCAAGGACTCAATGCGTTCCGAAGCGCCGAGGTGCGAACAATCGAACGTTTAGCCGATGAAGCAGCATTCGTCTTCCGGGGCGGAATGACCGTCTCCTAGGCGGAGCCGACGTTCGACCCTCGCCGCGAGAGCGTGCGCCAACGGCCGAAGATGGCCGAAGATGGCCGAGAAGGGCCAAGCAGCGCTCTAGGTTCCGCAACTCTGCAACGCAGAACGCGTCAGGTGCGGGTATCCCGTCCACTGAGCCAGTTCAGGCCACGTCCACGGCAAACCCCTTGACGATCTCGAAAATTAAACTGCGTGGCCACCCCTCCAGCCTCTGCACCAAGGAAGGACATCTCAACGGTCAAACCGGCGTTGGCCACGCCATGAGTCATGACACCCGCACGCTAAACACTCACAACGCCGGCGGGATGATGTGGAAATGTCTAACATAGGGTGCTTGTCAAGAACGAGCATTGTGCCGGATAGATTAGCCATTACGATCAAATGACCGACACCACGCGTACCTGAGGGCCTACGGCGATTCCTGTGTCAGTCTGTTCACAGCAATCGCCCGAGCCTCAAAGACGTTCTTCAACAGGGGGGGGCGGCGTGAGGACACAACAAGATCAAAAAAACGGCCTGGCAACCGTCAATCATGCCGCCGCTTCATGCCAGCTCGTCCCTCCACCTCAAGTAAACGCTCCCCACACCTCGAAACCCACGACAAACCGATCTTGTTAAAAGGCGAGGCTCCTTATAGGTGGATTGATCAAACCCCGCCCTCGCTCTTCGACACCCGCAGTTCCGTGCGAAACGGCCGCTGCGCCGCCGGGTTGGGCGGCGTCGTGGAAATCAGGCGTGCCGTTTCCAGCATCAGCGGCACGAACTTGCTGATGGCACGCTTGACGGTGAATGTCGAGGAAGACACGGACAGGTTGAGCCCGGCAACGACGTTGCCCGCCGCGTCCCATATTGGCACCGCCAGGGCCAGATCGCCGCGATAGAACTGGTCATTGCAGCAAGCGAATCCGTCCTCGCGTGCCTGCTGAACGAGCGCCAGCAGCGCATCCACATCCGTCACCGTCTGCGGCGTGTAGCGAACCCGATCGCTGCGCTCCAGGATCTCGCGTGCTGCATCGTCCGACAGCCCGGACAAATACGCGCGCCCCGTGGAGGCGCAGAACATCGGAATGCGCTGCCCGATCGGCACATGCGCGATCAGCCGCGCCAGGCTGGAAAATCGCCCGATGTACACCATGCAGTCATCCGCGGGTTCGGCCAGGTTCACCGTTTCCCCGGTGCGCTGGTTCAGATCCAGCAGATAGGGATTCGCGCGCTCGAGCAACGGGTGGCACTGCAGATACTGATAGCCCGATTCCAGGTTGGCCGAGGAAAGGGAATATCGCTTCGACTGCGGGTCTTTCTTGAGCATCCCCAGCGCTTCCAGCGTGAAGGCAAAGCGCTGCGCCGCGCTCTTGGAGATTCCGACGGCGGAGGCGATCTCCGGCAGGCTCATCGATGCGCGTTGCGTATTGAACGCTCTTAACACCTGCACGCCAGTGGCCAGCGACTGCACATACAGGGTGGACGATTCCGGGTTCACGGGGGTCATGAGGGCAAATCCATAGCCACATCACATCGGTGTGGCAAGACAGAAGATCAATCGATAACAGATAGGTGTCTACTGTATAGAAATACGGGAAGACATTCGTCACCGGCAGCCGAAAATTCGCTCAGAGCGAGCCTAACCGAGGGAAATCCCTAGGAAATTAGGGGCGAAAGAGCTGATCCAGCGTCGGTGGTTTGCAGTATTCTTACCTCAACGAATCGCTAATCAATTCTGCGTATTGTTTAGCGATACGATATTACCCGATCAATCGGTCTTTCCACAAGGCATCCAGCTTCGTCACTCAGGTGCGGCGCCGGATCAACAACTGAAAGCTCCCATGCTGAAGATTGCTCTGAAATCGCTTGCCGCCGCTCTGTCCTTCGCCCTTGTGTCGGCCTACGCGCAGCAACCGGTCATCAAGATCGGCGCGACGCCTACCGCCGTGCCCTTCAACTTCCTCAATGTGAAAACGAACGCACTGGAGGGCGTGATGATCGACGTGGCCCGTGCGGTCAGCAAGGAACTAGGCGTCACACCCGAGATCTCCGGAATCCCGTTTGCCACCCTGATCCCGTCGCTCCAAACCAGGAAGATCGACATGATCTCGTCGGCCTTCGCCAAGACTCCCGCGCGCGCCGTCGCCGTGGACTTCTCGGAGACCGTCCTGACGTACAAGGAGGCGCTGCTGGTGCCCATCAATGACACCAAGGCCTATCGCAATTACGACGACCTCAAGGGCAAGGTCGTCGGTGTACAGATGGGCACGTCCTATGTGGAGCCGCTCAAGGCCGTCCAGGGCTTCAAGGAACTGAAGATGTACGACACCATGGCCGACCTTGTGCGTGATATCGGCCTGGGCCGCGTGGACGCGGGTTTTGGCGATGGCCCGGTCGTCGCCTACCAGGTGCGCACGTCCGCCTCGAAGCAGGTGCGCCTTGTCGACACCTACCAAAGCCTGCTAGCCACCGACATCGCCCTGGCCGTGCGCAAGGGCGATACCGAGATGCTGGCCAGGGTCAATGCCGCCGTTGCCAAGATCAAGCAAAACGGCGAGCTGGCGGACATCCTGAAGAAATGGGGCGTGCCGCAGTAATGCCCCTCAGCCTCTGCATGGCACGCCGACGTGAGAGTCGGGGCCATGCAGCCCCTGTCCGACCTGCCAAGGCTCACCTATGTTCGACACATTTTTCAGCGATGCGGCTGAGTACCTTCCCGTGCTGATGCAGGGGGTCTTGACGACCCTCGCCATCACCATCGCGGCGCTGCTCATCGCCACCTTCCTGGGCCTGTTCTGGGCCTTGCTGCGCGTTTCGGGCATCGGCCCGCTGTCCCATGCCAGCCGTATTCTCACCAACATGATCCGGGGCGTTCCGATCATCGTCGTGCTGTTCTACATGTACTTCGTGTTGCCCGAACTCGGCGTCAGCCTGAATGCATTCCAGGCCGGCGCGCTGGGGCTGGGCATTGCTTATTCCTCATACATGGCCGAGGTGTTTCGCGCGGGCATCGACGCCGTGGACGTTGGCCAGTACGAGGCCGCGCAATCGCTGGGCATGTCGCGCGCCTTGTTGATGCGCCGCGTCATCCTTCCGCAAGCGATCAAGATCGCGCTGCCTCCTTATGGCAACAACCTTGTGATGATGCTCAAGGACTCGTCCCAGACCGCGGTGATCACCGTCGTCGAACTGTCCATGCAAAGCAAGCTGATCGCTGCCGCCACGTTCAAGAGCGCCACTATCTTCACGCTGGTGGCCCTGGTCTATCTCGTGATGAGCCTTCCCATGATGTATGGCGTGGGCAAGCTGGAGCGCAGCCTGGGGAGCCGCAAATGATCAAGATGGAGCAGTTGAGCAAGTCCTACGGGGCGCACCGGGTGCTGTCGAACATCGACGCGGAGATCCGGCAAGGAGAGGTTGTCTGCCTGATCGGTCCGTCGGGATCGGGTAAATCAACCATGCTGCGCTGTATCAACGGCCTCGAACAGTACCAGGGCGGCAGCATCACCATCGATGGCGAGCGCGTCAACGCGGCTTCGCCCGGGATCCGGCAGATTCGCCAGCGCGTGTCGATGGTGTTCCAGCGCTTCAACCTCTTCCCGCACCGCACGGCGTTGGAAAACGTGATGGAAGGCCCGGTTCACGTCAAGAAGGAAAGCGTCGCCGAGGCGAAGGAGAGGGCGGCCGAGATCCTCGCCTCGGTCGGCCTTGCAGAGAAGATGGCGCATTACCCAACCCAGCTATCGGGTGGGCAGCAGCAGCGCGTGGCGATTGCCCGGGCTCTCGCCATGCGCCCGGATGCCATCCTGTTCGACGAGCCCACCTCGGCGCTCGACCCGGAGCTGGTTGGCGAAGTGCTTGGCGTGATGCGCAAGCTGGCAGAGAAAGGCATGACGATGGTCATCGTGACGCACGAGATGAAATTCGCTCGCGAGGTATCAAACCGGGTGCTGTTCCTCGACGGCGGCCGCATTGCCGAGCAAGGTCCCTCCGCACAGGTCTTGACCCAGCCAAGCAATGAACGCATGCAAGACTTCCTGCGCCGTGTCACGCATACCGGGTAACGCCATGTGCAGCCGACTCTCTACGCCCTCCACATCGCTCTGGGCTGCCACCGCGTTGCCGCGCACCGCTTCCGAGGCGGTGCGCGGCCCCCTCCAGGTTGACGTTGCCATCGTCGGTGGCGGCTTCACGGGATTATCGGCGGCTCTGCATCTGGCACAAGCCGGCGTGCACACCGCATTGTTCGAGGCCTTTGAAATCGGCCACCGCGCTTCGGGTCGCAACGGCGGTCAGGTCGTGCCCGGCGTCAAGCCGCCGCCGTCGGCGCTGACCAGGCGCTTCGGAGACGATACGGCCCGACGCATGATGCGCCTCGCCTACGGCAGTGCCGACGAATTGTTTGCGCTCGTGGAGCGTTACCAGATCCGCTGCCAGCCGACGCGCAATGGCTGGCTGCAGGGTGCCTACTCCCAGGCGTCAAGCGGCTATCTGCGTCAGCGGGCGCATGAAATCAATGGCCAGGGCGGCAACACGACCTACCTTGACCGCGATGAGATGCGCGCCGCCACGGGCTCCGATTACTGGCCCTCGGGCTTGCTCGAGAAGAGCGCGGGCGCCGTGCAGCCCCTGGCCTATGCGCGCGGCCTGGCAAGGGCGGTAACCGATCTCGGCGGCACGCTGCACGAGTATTCGCCCGTTCAATCGATTTCCACCTCGCCGGGGAGATTCAAGTTGCAGGTGAACGGTCATGCGGTGCAAGCAAGGAAGGTCATCCTGGCCACCGATGCCTATACCGACCGCTTGGTCCCCGAGGTCGCGCAGTCGTACGTAAACGTTTCCAGCGCACAAATCGCCACTGATCCGCTGCCACCGGAATTGCAGCAGCGCCTGCTGCCGCTGCGCGCCGGCATCTCGGAGACGCGCAAGATCACCTACTACTGTCGCCTCGACCCCGAGGGCCGGTTCGTGATCGGCGGCCGGGGCCGCGACAGCGACAACCTCGACCCCGCCACGCGCGAGCAACTACGCCTCGCGGCCTGTCAGCGCTTTCCGGAACTGAACGACGTGGCATTCACCCACGGCTGGGCATGCCGCGTGGGCATGACCATCGATGATCTCCCACATTTGCACGAACTGGCCGATGGCCTGTGGGCCGCGTACGGCTACTGCGGCCGGGGCGTGGCGATGGGGACGGTCCTGGGACGCGTGTTGGGCGAAGCCGTGCGCGGCATGCCCGCGGCGGCGTTGGACTATCCCGTCACGCCCGTCAAGCGGCTGCCGCTGTACCCAGTGCGCCAGGTCAGCGCGATGGCGGCGCTGCAGTGGTACCGGCTGCGCGACGCGATGGGCCACCCCGGCTGACAGGCCTGGGCCGCAAGACGCGCAGGCGGGGCAGCCCCTGACCCTGACGCAACAAACCACATAGCACGAGAACAGTCCGGAGCACGGAGCCCGCGGCGGGAATTTGCCTGCCTGATCGCTCCGCTCCTTCCCCCCATCTTCCAGCGCCTGCATCATGTCCTCCTCACTTCCGCAGCAAGTCGACGTTGCCATCATCGGCGGCGGCATCATCGGCATCAGCACCGCCTGGGCACTGAGCCGGGCCGGTCAGCGTGTCGCCGTCTTTGAAAAAGGCGTCCTGGCCGGCGAGCAATCGTCGCGCAACTGGGGCTGGATTCGCAGCATTGGCCGTGACCCGGCAGAGCTGCCGTTGGCCCACCGCGCCAACAGCCTCTGGCGCGAGATCCAGCAACAGGTGAACGTCGGTTACCGGCAGATCGGCCTGGCCTACCTGGGCGAAAACGCGACCGACCAGGCCGGACTCCAGACGTGGCTCGACTCGGCCCGCGAGCACCCGACAGGCGCGCACTTGCTCACCGGAGAGGCCGTACGCCAGATCCTGGCCGAGCCATCCACGCGCCCGTGGACAAGTGCACTGCATAGCGCCGAGGATGGCGTGGCCGAGCCCCACTTGGCGACCGCGGGTATCGCGCAGCTGGCGCGCGCCGCCGGCTGCCAGATCTTTGAACAGTGCGCCGTGCGCGGCCTTGACACGGCAAGTGGCCGCACCGCGGGCGTCATCACGGAATTCGGCAGGGTGGCGGCGGACCGCGTCGTACTGGCCGGCGGCGCCTGGAGCCGCCTGCTGTGCGGCAATACGGGCATCTTTCTGCCGCAGCTCAAGGTGCATGGGTCGGCGTTGCGCACAACTTCCTTTCCCTGCGGCCTGGACCTGGCGGTCAACGGCAAGGAATTCACCTGCCGACCCCGTGCGGACGGCGGCTACACGGTATCGAAGCTCGCCGCCTCGGTGGCCGACGTGACGCCCGACAGCATTCGCCTGCTGCGCCATTTCTTCCCCGCCTGGATGGCGCAACGGCAGAATCTCAACATCCGCTTCGGGCGGCGATTCTTTGAAGAACTGTTCACCCCCACGCGTTTTCCGCTCGACAGGCCCACGCCGTTCGAAAAAAACCGTACGCTCGACCCCGGACCCAACACCCACTCCGTATTCGCCGCGCTCCGTCAACTGCAGCGGGCGTTCCCCGTCTTCGCAGGCGCACAGGTGGTCCAGGCCTGGGGCGGCATGATGGATGTCACCCCCGACGCCCTGCCAGTCATCTCGGCGGTGGACTCCCTTCCCGGGTTCTTCATTGGCACGGGGTTCAGCGGCCACGGCTTTGGCATTGGCCCCGCTGCCGGCGAGTTGCTGGCCCAGCTGGTGCAAGGCATCGCGCCCACGGTCGGTCACCACGCCTTCAGGCTCTCGCGATTTCGGGTGTAACGGGACGCCAGACGACGCCTTTTGCCTGAAGAGGCTTGCCAAAAGTACAACGATCATTTTGGCTGGGGAAAATACCATCCAATGTGAGTTCGCCGTTGCGTCAAAGAAGGCGCCTACCTCAGCCTCCGGCGACTGCTTCTGGCCCGAAACCCATCATGGCCCCAAACAGCTCTCCAGGCAGACGAGATCACTTCCGACCATCGTCTGCCCGGCAATCCTCCCTTATCGCTGCGCCATCGTCATATAGTCGACCGTCAGACCAGCCAATGCCCTGACCCCATTCACCAACGCGGCCTCATCCACATAAAACTCCGGCGAATGATTCGAAGGCGCCTTGTTCACATCCGTCCCCTTGGGCGTAACGCCCAGGTTAAAAAACAACCCCGGCACCTTCGCCTGATAGAACGAGAAGTCCTCGGAAGCCGTAGCCTTCGGCGTGATCATCCAGTTTCCGTCGCCCGCCACGCGCTTGAGCGTGGGCGCCATTTTCTCGGTCAGCGCCGGTTGGTTGATGGTGGCGTCGTATAGCTCCAGCACCTTGAAATCCGCCTCGGCGCCGGCGCTGGCGGCGATGGCTTCGGTGGTCCGTTTCATGCGGGCGTGGATGTCTTTCTTCATGCCTTGGTCGTAGGTGCGGATGGTGCCCATCATCTCGACCTTTTCAGGCACGATGTTCATGCGGTTGCCGCCGTGGATGGTGCCAACGGTGATCACCGAAGGCTCCAGCATGGCGTCGACCTGGCGGCTCTGGATGGTCTGCAGGCCGAGCACGATCTGCGAGGCCACCACGATCGGGTCGATGCCGCCCCAGGGCCGGGCGCCGTGGGTCTGGCGGCCTTTGACGTCGATCCAGAACTGGTCCGCGGCGGCCATGGCGGGGCCGCTGCGCCAGCCGAGCTTGCCGGATTCGATGTTGCTGGTGACGTGCAGGCCAAAGATGGCATCCACCTTGGGATTGTCCAGCACGCCCTCAGCCACCATTTGCTTGGCACCCCACATATTGCTGCCGTTGGGCTCGAAATCCGCCGGGCTTTCCTCGGCCGGCTGGAAGATGAACTTGACCGTGCCGGGCAACTGGTCCTTCATGCCGGCCAGCACCTCGGCCGTGGCCATCAGGATGGCGACGTGGGTGTCGTGCCCGCAGGCGTGCATTACGTCCACTTCCTTGCCGAGGTATTGCCCCGTGGCCTTGGAGGCGAAGGGCACGTCCACGCGTTCCTTCACCGGGATCGCATCCATGTCCGCGCGCAGCGCCACCACGGGGCCCGGCTTGCCGCCCTTGAGCACGCCCACCACGCCGGTCTTGGCGACTCCCGTCGTGACTTCCATGCCGAGCTTGCGCAGATGGTCCGCCACCAGCCTGGCGGTGCGGACTTCGTAGTTGCCAAGTTCGGGATGCTGGTGGATGTCGCGGCGCCAGGCGATCAGCTGCGCTTCGACGGCCTTGGCGCGGGTCTCGATCTGCGCCTGCAGGCTTTCGCTGCCGGTGGCTTGCGCCTGCGCGGCGGCGGGGGC
>NZ_JBXASU010000070.1:0-39507 GCF_058809705.1 Cupriavidus sp. MPR-AND1C
TGTCGGGGGTATGGGAGGCGGGGGAGCAGATGTTGCCGGGATAAAGGGGTGTTTGTTGGAGAGGGCGGAACCGTTTGTGTCTGAGGCCCTGACGCATCCCGCCTCCCGACGGCGTAAAATCCCATTTAGCCGTGTGATCGCAGCCATACCTCATCCCCCTTTGGACAAGGCGCCCCGCCAAGGGATGCGTAATGGTCGCAAAAAAATTAGCACGACCGTTCACAAAATTCCGTTTCGCGGATACTATAGCTTTCGACGGGCTGGAAACATCATGAAGGTGCTCGACCTGCGCTGCGCGCAAGACCATCGTTTCGAGGGCTGGTTTGCTTCGGAGGACGACGCGCAATCGCAGATTTCGCGAAATCTCGTCCAATGTCCGGTCTGCGAAGACCATGCCATCACCCGGCTGCCCAGCGCGCCGCGCCTGAATCTCTCGGGAGCGGCCGCCGCGCCGGCGGGCAAGCCGGCTGGGGCGAAGGCCCCCGCGGCGCCGGCGACACTGCAGTCGCTTTACCTGAAGGCGGTAAAGCAGGTGCTGGCGCAGACCGAAGATGTGGGCGAACGCTTTGCCGAAGAGGCCAGGCGCATGCATTACGACGAAGCGCCGGAACGCGGGATCCGCGGCACGGCGTCACCCGACGAAGTGCAGGCGCTTGCCGAAGAAGGCATCGATACTTTCCAGCTCGTGGTGCCGGATGCGCTCAAGCAGACGGCTCACTGAATAGCGTCCTGTGCCCAAGGCAGTGTTCTTGCCGGCGCATGACGCGCTAGCTAGAACAAACTGCCGGTCTCACACCGGCATCACTGGAGACGGGCATGGATCTCAACTATTCGGCGTCCGACGATGCCTTCCGCGCCGAAGTGCGCGGCTGGCTGGAGGCCAACCTGCCGGCGGAAATCAGCAGCAAGATTCTGAATCACCGCCGCCCCAACCGCGACGACCTGGTGCGCTGGCACAAGCTGCTGGCGGGCCGTGGCTGGTCCGCGCCGCACTGGCCGGTGCAGTATGGCGGCACGGGCTGGAACGCCACGCAGCGTCATATCTGGGACGAGGAAAATGCCCGCGTCGGCGCGCCCGGCGTGCTGCCCTTTGGCGTGGCCATGGTCGCGCCCGTGATCATGAAGTACGGCAGCGAGGCGCAGAAGTCGTACTACCTCCCGCGCATCCTGGATTGCACCGACTGGTGGTGCCAGGGTTACTCCGAGCCGGGCTCGGGTTCCGACCTGGCGTCGCTGAAGACCCGCGCCGAGCTGACCTCGGACGGCAAGCACTACATCGTCAACGGCCAGAAGACCTGGACCACGCTCGGCCAGCACGCCGACATGATCTTCTGCCTGGTCCGCACCGATTTCGAAGCCAAGAAGCAAGAAGGCATCTCCTTCCTGCTGATCGACATGAAGACCCCGGGCATCACCGTGCGCCCGATCATCATGCTCGACGAAGAGCATGAAGTGAACGAAGTGTTCTTCGACAACGTCCAGGTGCCGGTGGAGAACCGCGTCGGCGAGGAAAATCGCGGCTGGACTTACGCCAAGTACCTGCTCGGCCATGAGCGCACCGGCATCGCCCGCGTGGGCAACTCCAAGCGCGAGCTGGGCTTCCTCAAGCGCGTGGCCAAGCAACAGCAGAAGAACGGCCGTCCGCTGCTGGAAGACCCGCTGTTCGGCGCCAAGGTTGCCGCGCTGGAAATCGAGCTGATGGCGCTGGAGTTGACCGTGCTGCGCGTGGTGTCGAGCGAGAGCGCTGGCAAGGGCCCCGGCCCCGAGGCATCGATGCTCAAGATCAAGGGTACCGAGATCCAGCAGATGCTGACCGAGCTGATGGTGGAGGCCGTCGGCCCCTACGCCCAGCCGTTCGACACCGCCTACCTGGAATGCGAACACGAACACGCGGTGACCGGCTACGACGACGCCGCGCCGCTGGCCGCTTACTACTTCAACTATCGCAAGACCTCCATCTATGGCGGGTCCAACGAAATTCAGAAGAACATCATCAGCCAGATGATCCTGGGGCTGTGAGGAGACACGCGATATGAACTTCAATCTCAGCGACGAACAGAAGCAACTGGCTGACGCCGTCCACCGCTTCATCGACAAAGACTACGATTTCGAGACCCGCAAGAAGGGCATCAAGGCCGAGGCCGGCCATAGCGATGCCGCCTGGGGCGCGCTGGTCGAACTCGGCCTGACCGCGCTGCCGGTGCCGGAAGCGCAGGGCGGCTTCTCGGGCACGCCCATCGACATGATGGTGGTGATGCAGGAGCTGGGCCGCGGCCTGGTGGTCGAGCCGTACTTCGCCACCGTGGTTGCCGCCTACGCGCTCAAGCTGGCCGGCGGCCAGGACGCGCTGCTGGAGCAGGTTGCCGGCGGCGAGCTGAAGCTGGCCACCGCCTTCAACGAGCCGCATGCCCGCTATGCGCTCAACGACGTGCGCGTGACGGCCAAGGGCGGCAAGCTCAATGGCCGCAAGGTCGTGACCATTCACGGCGCGCAAGCCGGCAAGCTGGTCGTCTCGGCCCGCACCAGCGGCGCCGATGCTGACACCAGCGGCATCTCGCTGTTCCTGGTGGACCCGAAGGCGGCTGGCGTCAGCATTACCGACTACCGCACCATCGACAACCTGCGCGCCGCTGATATCACCTTCAAGGACGCGCAGGGCGAACTGCTGGGCACCGAAGGCGCGGCGTTTGCGCTGATCGAGCAGGTGGCCGACTACGCCGCCGTGCTGCTGTGCGCAGAGGCCGTTGGCGTGATGGACACGCTCAATGCCGCCACGTTGGAATACGCCAAGACCCGCCAGCAGTTCGGCGTGCCGATCGCGCGCTTCCAGGCACTGCAGCACCGCATGGTGGAGATGTTCATCCACGCCGAGCAATCGCGTTCCATCACGTTGCTGGCCGCCGCCAAGTTCGACGAGGCCAGCCCGGAAGAACGCCGTCGCTTTGCCTCTGCGGCCAAGGCACGCGTGGGCCAGGCGGCTCGCTCGGTCGGCCAGGAGGCCGTGCAGATCCACGGCGGCATGGGCGTCACCGACGAACTGCCGGCGGCGCACATGTTCAAGCGCCTGACGCTGATCAACACCACCTTCGGGGATGTCGATCATCACCTGTCGCGCTTTGCGACACAGCCGGGTTTCCTGGAAACGGCCTGATCCAGGTTGAATCAAAAAACCGCGCCGGTTGTCCCAGGCGCGGTTTTTTGTTATGAATTGATCTCGCATTTCTGCCGCGAATCTCGCGCCTCGCATCTTGCATCTCGTATCTCGCATTCATCGTTGACGGAGCGATTCATGTCCACCCTGTATTTCGAAGATTTCGCCGTCGGCAGCAAGCGCGACCTCGGGTCCCATCTGGTGACGGAAGAGGAGATCCTGACCTTCGCCCGGCAGTATGATCCCCAGCCGTTCCACATCGACAAGGAAGCCGCGCAGAAAAGCATCTACAAGAACCTGATCTCCAGCGGCTGGATGACCTGCTCGATCATGATGCGCCTGCTGGTGGACAACATGACCTCCAAGGCCGCCAGCATGGGCTCGCCCGGCGTGGATGAAATCCGCTGGCTCAAGCCGGTCTATGCGGGCGATACGCTGAGCGTGTCGCTGGTGGTGCTGGATGCGCGCGCTTCCTCGTCCAAGCCGGACCGCGGTGTGGTGCACACCCAGTGGGAAGCCACCAACCAGCGCGGCGAACTGGTCTGCACCGTCAAGGGAATGGGCATGTACGGACGGCGGCCCGCCTGATGTTTCTCAAGCTTCATCCCGGCCATCCCGGCCACTAACGACAACACGTACAACACGTACAACAAGGAGACACCATGCGTACCATCGCTTCGCTCGAAGAACTGGAAAGCCTGCAAGGCCAGGAAGTGGCCATCAGCGACTGGATCGAGATCACCCAGCAGCAGGTCAACCAGTTCGCCGAAGCCACTGGTGATCACCAATGGATTCACGTCGACGTGGAGCGTGCCCGCCGCGAATCGCCGTTCGGCGGCCCGGTGGCGCATGGCTTCCTGACGTTGTCGCTGCTGCCGGCGTTCATGCACAACGCGCTCGATATGCCGGGCGTGAAGATGGGCGTCAACTATGGCCTGAACCGCGTGCGCTTTACCGCGCCGGTGCCGGTGGGCAGCCGCCTGCGCGCGCGCGTGAAGCTGCTCTCGGTGGAGCGCCTGGAGCCCCTGCCGAACGCGCCCGCGCTGGTCGGCGCCCAGTCCAACTGGGAAGTCACGGTAGAGCGCGATGGCAGCGAGCGCCCGGTGTGCGTGGCGGAATCCATCAGCCGCCGCTACTCGTAAGCCTGACAGGCCGCCGCGGCCGTCGCGGCCTGGTGGCGGTCATCCAGTCAGGGCACAGCTCAGGCCGGCGAACGCGCGGCCGCCACGTCTTGCGGCGAGGCCGCCAGCGCCTTTGCGGAGCGCTCGGGATGGATCCAGCATAAGCCAATCACGCCACTTGCCAGCAGCAGCAGGGCGTTGATTGTGAAGCCCACATCAAAGCCCCCGTTCATGCCATGGCGCTGTACCAGTTGCCCCACCACCGCCGGCGCCAGGATGCCGGCCAGCGTGATCAGCGCCGTGTGGATCGACAACACGCTGCCGCGCTGGCCCTCCGGCACGATCTGCGCGAGCATGGCCGGTGTCAGGGCGAACGCCACGGGCGGCAGGCATGCCGCCACGGCAATCAGCAAGGTCTTGGGCACCGGCGCCAGCGTGATGGCTGCGATCGCCAGGTACACGGCGCCGCCTGCCAGCGCGGCCATCGAGATGACTACGCCACGTGCAAGCCGCGACGATGCGCCTGCGCGCAGCATGCGCTGCGACAACCAGCTCAGGATCAGCGTGACGGGCATGGCCGAGGCGACGATGGCCGCATACCAGCGCCCGGTGATGACCGCGTCGAAGCCCAGGCCCTTTTCCAGATAGGCAGGCAGCCAGGTCAGGCCCAGCGCCAGCGCCCAATATGCGCAGAAGCCAATGGCCAGGCAGGCCAGCACGGTCGGGTCGCGGAAAATGCGCAGATAGGGCAGGCGCACGGGCGCAGCCGCGGTGCCGGCGCGTGGTGCGCTTGCCTGTGTGATCGGTCCCTCGCGTCCCACGCAGAGCCACATTGCGCTCCACGCCATGCCGATGCCGGCCAGGATCATGAAATTGGCGCGCCAGCCCCATCGTATCGTCACCAGTGGGATCAGTAGTCCCGCCAGCAGCAGGCCTACGGTGGCCCCTTGGTTGATCATCGCCACCGGCAGGTTGCGCTTGTGGTCCGGAAACCATTTGAACAGCGCGTGCACGGAGATCGGGAAGGCCGGCCCTTCGGCCGCGCCAAGCAGCATGCGGCATACCAGGATGGTCATGGCCGATCCCGCCAGCGCCAGCGGGACCTGCAGCACGGCCCACGACAAGCCCATTGCCAGCAGCAGCCAGCGCGCGGCCACGCGATTGGACAAAAAGCCGACCAGCACGGTGGATAGCGAGAACAGCCAGAAGAAGCTGCTGGCGATCAGGCCGAACTCGGCCGGCGGTAGCTTCAGGTCTGCCATCAGCGGCACGGCAACCATGCCCAGTACGATCTTGTCGAGGAAATTGATCAGCGAAAGCCAGGTCAGCATCGAGGCCATGGCCCAGGCGCTGCGTGGCTGGTAGGACGCAAGTGTATTCATCGGTCGGCCTCAGGATCGGTTCAACGTGTTGGCTTGGAGCTCGCTCGTTTCGGTGGTCGTTGCATCCAGGTGCTGCTCGATCAGTGTGAGCAGGCGCTCGGGCTGTTCCAGCATCACCAGGTGCCCGCTGTCGATCTCCGCGTAGCTGGCGCCGCCAATTGCCTCGGCGAGCGCGCGGCAATGCGCCGGCGGCACCATCTGGTCGTGGCGCATGCCGATCACGAGCGTGGCGGCGCGGATGCGGGGCAACAGCGGCGTGATGTCGATGATGGCGTCGAGCCCGGCCTGGCGGTCGCTACCGGGCGCCAGGCCCGCGCCGAAGCGCCGCAGCATGCCCTCGACGGTGGCGTCGTCCATGCGCGCGATGAAAGCCTCCGATACGCCATTGAGCAGGAGCATGCGCGCCAGCTGACGGCGGTCCGACCGCGCCAGCGACTGCCACAGCGTAAACAGCAGGCGCATGCGGCTATCGGTCCGCGCCCAGGCGCCAAACAAGACCAGGCGCCGCACGCGTTCCGGCATCAGCGCGGCCGCGGTGGCGGCCACCACGCCGCCTAGCGAATAACCGACCAGGTCCACGGGTACGTCTCCCGCCAGCGCCATGCAGTCGCGCACCTGTCCGACCAGCGCATCGAGCGTCAGCGGCGCGCCGTCGTCACGGGTTTCACCAGAGCCCGCAAGGTCCGGCGCCAGGCAGCGCCTGCGCTGCGCTAGCCCGGGCAGCAGGGCGGCCCAGTTGGTTTCCGCGCTGGAACTGGTGCCGTGCACGAGAAGAGTCGGCCGTCCGGTGCCGGCCTCGATCAAACTGGTTCGGATAGGCTCCGACGCGATTTCCAGGCGTTGCATGTGAAGTCGTCCTCGAACGGTGGGTGTCAATGCAATCGATGTTGTCGATGTCGTCGATGTGGCAGGCGCCGGCGGCCGGGCAATGCTAGGACCGCTCGCCGGCATGGCGCAGCACGAAGTGCCCCCAGTGCGGCTTGCGCGTCTTCCACCAATAGGCGGTGGCGTGGCTCGACCAGTTGTTGGTGACCCTGCCGCTGGCCGACTTGTACCAACTGCTGCACGAGCCCGCCCACGCGGTCTGGCCGATGGCCGCCTGCAACGCCTGGTTGAAGCGCGTCACCACCTCCGGACGCACCTCCATGGAGGCGAAGCGCGCCGAGCGGCAGGCCCGGATGCACTGCAGGACATAGCGGGCCTGGCACTCGAGCATGAAAATGATGGAGTTGTGGCCCAGGTTGGTATTGGGGCCGTACAGCACGAACAGGTTGGGAAATCCCGGCGCCGTCATGCCGAGATACGCCTCTGGATCCTCGTGCCATTGATCGGCCAGGGTGCGTCCGTGGCGCCCGGTGATGCGGATAGGGGCGAGGAAGGAGCGGGCGTCGAAGCCGGTGGCGAAGACGATGGCGTCGGCCCGATGCCTGGCGCCGTCGGCCGTGACCACGGCGTCGGCTTCGACGTGGTCGATGCGGGCGGTCTCGACATGCACGTTCGGCCGCTTGAGCGCCTGGTAGAAATCGTCGGAGATCAGGATGCGCTTGCAGCCGATCGGGTAGTCGGGCGTGAGCCTGGTGCGTAGCACCGGGTCGGGAATCATGTGCGCGAGGTAGCGGCGCGCCAGCGTTTCCAGTTCCCGGTTGCGGCCGCTGTCCCGTTGCATGCGCCCGAAGCGCAGTTCACGCTGCAGGTAGAGGTGCCAGCGATGCAGCCGGGCCGTCCACGGGTGGCGTTCGAAGCGCGCCTGTTGTCCGGATGTATAGGCCTCGTCGTTGCGCGGCAGCACCCAGTTGGCGCTGCGCTGGAATACCGTCAGCTTGCCTGCTTCCGGCGCGATGCGCGGGATGAACTGCAGCGCGCTGGCGCCATTGCCGATCACCGCGACCTGCTTGTCGCGCAGATCGGCGTCATGGCGCCAGCGCGCGGAATGGAAGGCCGTGCCGGCAAAGCGATCCAGTCCTGCAATATCCGGCGTCAGCGGGCGGTTGAGTTGCCCGGTGCCGCTGACGAGGAGGCGCGCGGCGATGGTGTCGCCGTTGCTGGTGCTCACCCGCCACAGGCAGGCGGCTTGGTCGTAGCGCGCCTCGGTGACCTCCGTGCCGAAGCGGATATGCCCGAGCAGCCCGAAGCGCTCGGCGCAGTGCTGCAGGTAGCGATGGATCTCCGGCTGGGGCGAGTATGCACTGGACCAGTCCGGCTTGGGCGCGAACGAGAAACTATAAAGATGGGAGGGGATGTCGCAGCCGCAGCCCGGGTAGGTGTTGTCCCGCCACGTGCCGCCCACGGTGGCGGCCTTCTCCAGCACGACAAAGTCATCGATGCCGGCTTGCTTGAGCTTGATGCCCATGCACATGCCGGCCACGCCAGCGCCGATGATGACGATCTGGTCCGCGCCGGACGTCGTTGACGCTTTCAATGGGCTGTCTCCGTCGTGCTTTTATTGGTGGTCGCGGCGCGCGCGGCAACGCCGTGGCGCGCAATCGAGAGGCCACCTTAGAGCCGATTGCGGATTCGGGCAAGGCACGGCGCAACATGCGTGCCGCCATGTGCCCCAATCTGAATCAGCCGGCGCCGTCGCACAGGCTTGGTGCGTGACGCATGCGCACTATCGTGGTGCGATGGGTGGCCTGGCGGCCTGCGGAGGCCGCCAGGCCGTGTGCACAGCCTTGTATACAAGCTTGTATGCCATGGCATGCTAGTTGCAGAAGAAGTACCCGGGGTGCGTTGTTCCTCTATCCAACATGACAATCTGGGAGCTGCAATGAAAAGACGTGACATGCTGAAGCTGTCGGCGGTAGCCACCGCGGCCTTGTTTGCAACGGCAGGCGTGAGCCCGCTGGCATTGGCGCAGTCCAAGGAACCGATCAAGGTCGGTATCCTGCATTCGTTGTCCGGCACCATGGCCATTTCCGAGACTTCGCTCAAGGACGTGGCGCTGATGACCATCGATGAGATCAACAAGAGCGGCGGCGTGCTTGGCCGCAAGCTTGAGCCGGTCGTGGTCGATCCCGCTTCCAACTGGCCGCTGTTCGCCGAGAAGGCGCGCCAGTTGATCACCAAGGATAAGGTTGCCGTCACGTTCGGCTGCTGGACCTCGGTGTCGCGCAAGTCGGTGCTGCCCGTTTATGAAGAGCTGAACTCGCTGTTGTTCTATCCGGTGCAGTACGAAGGCGAGGAGATGTCCAAGAACGTCTTCTACACCGGCGCGGCGCCCAACCAGCAGGCCATTCCCGCGGTGGAATACCTGATGAGCAAGGAAGGCGGCGGCGCCAAGCGCTTCTTCCTGCTTGGCACCGACTACGTCTACCCGCGCACCACCAACAAGATCCTGCGTGCCTTCCTGAAGAGCAAGGGCGTGGCGGACAAGGATATCGAAGAGGTCTACACGCCGTTCGGACACAGCGACTACCAGACCATTGTCGCCAATATCAAGAAGTTCTCGCAAGGCGGCAAGACCGCTGTGATCTCCACCATCAACGGCGACTCCAACGTGCCCTTCTACAAGGAACTGGGCAACGCTGGCCTGAAGGCCAAGGACGTGCCGGTGGTGGCGTTCTCGGTGGGCGAGGAAGAACTGCGCGGCATCGACACCAAGCCGCTGGTGGGCCACCTGGCCGCATGGAACTACTTCATGTCGGTCAAGAACCCGGAAAACGAAGCCTTCAAGAAGCAATGGGCGGCGTGGGTCAAGGCGAACAACCTGCCGGGCGGCGACAAGCGCGTGACCAACGATCCGATGGAAGCCACCTACGTGGGCATCCATATGTGGGCGCAAGCCGTCAAGAAGGCCGGCACGACCGATCCCGACAAGGTGCGTGCCGCGATGTATGGCCAGACCTTCAAGGCGCCGGACGGCTTCACCTTGACCATGGGCGAGAACCATCACCTGTACAAGCCGGTGATGATCGGCGAGATCAAGGGCGATGGCCAGTTCACGGTGGTGTGGAAGACGCCCAAGGCTGTGCGTGCGCAGCCGTGGAGCCCGTTCATCGCGGGTAACGAAGGCAAGCCGGACAAGGTGATGTAAGCCGGGCTTCCGCTTGGCGCTCTCCCGCTCTCCCGCTTGCCTCGTGGCCGGTGAGACAGGGGAGGGCGCCAGGCCGTGTCCTTGCCGCTTCGCATGCTGTCCGCCGCTTCGGTGCGGTGGCGGCAAATCGTCACGCCGATCAAGGTGACGCGCGCGCTTCGCCGCGCGCGACTCGCAAACCTTATGCACCGACCCTTATCGTTCTCTCTCGCTTCTCGGTTGCGCGCCATGCTGGCCGCGCTGCTCCTGCTGGCCGCGTGCCCGCTGTGGGCCGCGCCGCTCACGCAGGCCGACCTGAAGCCGCTGGCCGAAGACGACTTCGACGCCAAGACCGCCGCGATCACCGCGCTGACCAAAGCGCCGGTGGCGCAGGCCGGCCCCATCCTCAAGGCCTTGCAGGACGATACGCTGCAGTACGCGCCCGGCGTCGGCATGGTGCGCCAGGACGGCGACAAGCTGGTGGACGCGATCAGCGGCACGCCGGTCACGGTCAAGCCCGATGCGCTCGAAGCGCTCACCCTGAACAACAGCCTGCGCGCAATGGTGGACAGCGCCGCCAGCAGCACGCTGCTGCAATCGCCCGATGCGGCGGTGCGCACGCAGGCCGTCAATACGCTGCTGGACCAGCCGGGCAGCGCATCGCGCCCGGTGGTGGAGGCCGCGCGCAAGGCCGAGGCCGATGCCGGCCTGCGCTCCAAGCTCGATGTAATCTGGGCCAATATCGTGCTGGCCGATGGCAACCGCGACGATCGTCTCGAAGCCATCCGCATCCTCGGCCGCGACAGCAATCCGCAGAGCCGCCAGAAGTTGCAGCCGCTGCTGGAAAAGGACGCCGCCGGCAACTTTCGCGAGCCCGACGCCGAACTGCGCGGCGCCGCGCAGCAGGCCCTCGACGCCCTGCGCGGCGACCAGCGCCGCGCCGAGCTGATCGGCAACCTCTTTGCCGGCTTGAGCCTGGGCAGCGTGCTGCTGCTCGCCGCGCTGGGGCTGGCCATCACTTACGGCCTGATCGGCGTCATCAACATGGCGCACGGCGAATTCCTGATGATCGGCGCGTACGCCACGTACATGGTGCAGGGCGTGTTCCGCGCGCACTTCGCCAGCGCGTTCGACTGGTACCTGCTGTTCGCGCTGCCCGCGTCGTTCCTCGCCTCCGCCGTGGTCGGCTTCGTGCTGGAGCGGCTGGTGCTGCGCCATCTCTACGGCCGCCCGCTGGAAACCCTGCTGGCCACTTTCGGCGTGAGCCTGCTGCTGATGCAGGCGGTGCGCACGCTGTTTGGCGCGCAGAACGTGGAAGTGGCCAATCCATCCTGGATGAGCGGCGGCATCGAATGGCTGCCCGGCATGGTGCTGCCGTACAACCGCATGGTCATCATCGTGTTTGCGCTGGCGGTGGTGGCGGTGGCCTGGGCCGTGCTCAACCGCACCCGCCTTGGCCTGTTCGTGCGCGCCACCACGCAGAACCGCACCATGGCGGCGTGCGTGGGCGTGCGCACCTGGAAGGTGGACAGCTACGCCTTTGCCTTTGGCGCGGGCATTGCCGGCCTGGGCGGCTGCGCGCTGTCGCAGATCGGCAATGTCGGCCCCGACCTCGGCCAAGCCTACATCATCGACTCCTTCATGGTGGTGGTGCTGGGCGGCGTGGGGCAGCTCGCGGGCACCATCATCGGTGCTTTCGGGCTGGGCCTGATCAACAAGTTCATCGAGCCGTTCTATGGCGCGGTGCTGGCCAAGATCTTTGTCCTGGTGCTGATCGTGCTCTTCATCCAGAAGCGCCCGCAGGGACTGTTCGCGCTCAAAGGGCGCAGCGCGGAGGCATGATGAAGACTTCACTCCCGAATTCATCCACGGCGGGCTTCCGGCTGGCCGTGCCGGAGCGCCAGCCGCTGTTCTCCGGGCGCAGCTGGACGGCGTTGCTGATGATCGCATTGGTGGTGGGCATCGGCGTGCCGGTGTGCGCGCTGCTGGTGCCCGAAGGCCATCCCATGCATCTGTCGGCCTATGCGCTGACGCTGATCGGCAAGATCATGTGCTTCGCGCTGGCCGCGATCGCGCTGGACCTGGTGTGGGGCTACTGCGGCATTCTCAGCTTGGGCCACGGTTTGTTCTTCGCGCTTGGCGGCTATGCCATGGGCATGTACCTGATGCGCAGCATTGGCCGCGAAGGCGTCTACAAGAGCGACCTGCCGGACTTCATGGTGTTCCTCGACTGGAAGGAGATGCCGTGGTTCTGGCACGGCACCGAGCATCTCGGTTACGCGATGCTGCTGGTGGTGCTGGTGCCTGGCGTGCTGGCGTGGCTGTTCGGCTTCTTCGCTTTTCGCTCGCGCATCAAGGGCGTGTACCTGTCCATCATCACCCAGGCCATGACGTACGCCGCCATGCTGCTGTTCTTCCGTAACGAGACGGGTTTTGGCGGCAACAACGGTTTCACGGATTTCAAGCGCGTCGCCGGTTTTGCCGTGGCTGCGCCGCAGACCCGCACGGCGCTGTTCGTGCTGACGTTCCTTGCCCTGCTGGCCGGCTTCATCGCCTGCCGCTACATCGTGACGTCCAAGCTCGGCCGGGTCGTGACCGCGATCCGCGATGCCGAGATGCGCGTGATGTTCTCGGGCTATAACCCGCTTGGCTACAAGCTGTTCGTGTGGACCTTCTCGGCCGTGCTGTGCGGCATCGCCGGCGCGCTCTACGTGCCGCAGGTGGGCATCATCAACCCGGGCGAGATGTCACCGGCCAACTCCATCGAGATGGCCGTATGGGTGGCCGTGGGCGGACGCGGCACGCTGATCGGCCCGATCATCGGCGCCTTTATCGTCAACGGCGCCAAAACCATGTTCACGGCTTACTTCGCGGAGTACTGGCTGTTCCTGCTGGGCGCGATGTTCGTGCTGGTCACGCTGTACATGCCGGATGGCGTGATCGGCCTGCTCAAGCGCGCGCGTGCCATGCGCGCAAGCCCGCAGGCCGCGCCGGGCAACGCGGCGACTGCGCCGGCGGCCGCCACTCGCAGCGGAGGGGAAGCATGAACGCGGCACTGGGAGCACAACAGGCGGAAAGCGGCGGCACCACGGGCCTTGGCCGCGTCATGGAGCCGGGCGTCATCGACGTCTCGCATGGCCCCATCCTTTACCTGGAAGACGTGACCGTGCAGTTCGACGGTTTCCGCGCGCTGAACAACCTTACGCTGTCGATCGACCACGGCGAGCTGCGTTGCGTGATCGGGCCCAATGGCGCGGGCAAGACCACCATGATGGACGTGATCACCGGCAAGACCGGGCCGCGCAACGCCAACGTGAGCGGTCGCGTGTTCCTCGGCCAGAGCATCGACCTGATGCGCATGACCGAGCCCAAGATCGCGCAGACCGGCATTGGTCGCAAGTTCCAGAAGCCCACCGTGTTCGAGCAGCACGAAGTGTGGGAGAACCTGGAACTGGCGACGAAAGGCGACAAGCGCTGGTTCACTTCATTGCGCGCGCGCCTGGGCGCGCAGGGGCATCGCCGCATCGAGGAAACGCTGGCGCTGACGGGGCTGGAGGACGAGGCTTATCGCCCGGCCGGCTTGCTGTCGCACGGGCAGAAGCAGCGGCTGGAAATCGGCATGCTGCTGATGCAGCAGCCGCAGTTGCTGCTGCTGGACGAGCCTGTGGCCGGCATGACCGATGAAGAAACCATGCAGCTGGCCAAGCTGCTCAACAGCCTGCGCGGCACCTGCTCGATGATGGTGGTGGAGCACGACATGGAGTTCGTCGCCGCACTGGCCGGCGATGCGGGCAAGGTGACGGTGCTGGCCGAGGGCAGCGTGCTGGCCGAAGGCACGCTCGACGCCGTCAAGCGCGAGGAGCGCGTGATCGAATCCTATCTCGGCCGCTAGGCGCAGGACCAGATCGAAAAGAGGAATGAGACTATGTTGCAGGTCAATGCACTCAACCAGTTCTACGGCGGCAGCCACATCCTGCGCAACGTCACCTTCGAGGTGCCACAAGGCAAGCTGACGACCTTGCTCGGCCGCAACGGCGTGGGCAAGAGCACCCTGCTCAAATGCCTGATGGGCGTGGTGCCTACCAAGAGCGGCAGCATCAGCTGGGCGGGGCAGGCGCTGGAGAAAAAGCCGCCGTACGAGCGCGTGACAGCGGGGCTGGCCTACGTGCCGCAGGGCCGCGAGATCTTCCCGCGCCTGACGGTGGAAGAGAACCTGCTGATCGGCGCGGCCAGCCTGAAGAGCCCGTCGGGCGTGCCGGACCGTATCTACCAGTTGTTCCCGGTGTTGCGCAGCATGCGCCAGCGCCGCGGAGGCGATCTCTCCGGGGGGCAGCAGCAACAGCTGGCGATCGGCCGCGCGCTGATGAGCGAGCCGGAACTGCTGATCCTGGACGAGCCGACCGAAGGCATCCAGCCCTCGATCATCCAGGACATCGGGCGCGCGCTGCGCCTGCTGGTGGATGAGTTCGGCATGACGGTGCTGCTGGTGGAGCAATATTACGAATTCGCCCGGCACCTGGCGGATCATTACGTGGTGATGAGCCGCGGCGAAGTGGTGGCAAGGGGCGAGGGCGCGAAGATGGAAGAGGAGGGCGTGCGGGAGCTCATCGCGGTGTGATGCGACACGCGGTGCCGCATGATCGTAGTGCTGGTGTGTTCCCCTCTCCCGCTGTGCGGGAGAGGACGCACGCTTGCCGGCGGCCGCTTGAGTACCGTCCCGAAAGTGGTCTCGGATGTGGTCTCGAGTGCGGCCCCGGAAGCCGCCGCGAATACCACTTCCAGTGCTCCAGGCCGCGCGCTATGATGCCCGCATCCTGCGCACGATGCATTGCCGGACGCCTTTGCCATTCCAACATTCATGCGTCATCCAGACTTTCCTTCGACCCTCGCCGCGCCACCCGCATGGGAGGCCAGCCTGCGCCTGCGCTTTGCCGCGCGCGCCGAGCGCAGCGCGCTGGTCGAGCGCCGCCACCAGGGGCCGTTGCTGGTGCAAAAGCCACTCTATCCGGAGGGATCGATCTGCCACGTGGTGATCCTGCATCCGCCCGCGGGCGTGGCCGGCGGCGACAGCCTGGACATCGACGTGACGGTGGGCGCCGGCGCCCATGCGGTGCTGGCGACGCCCGGCGCCACCAAGTGGTACAAGTCGCTCGGCCGGGAGGCGGCGCAGCGCGTCACGCTGACGCTGGAAGCCGGCGCGCGGGTGGACTGGCTGCCGCAGGAGAACATCGTTTTTGACGACGCGCACGCGCGCCTTGCCACCACCGTGACGGTGGCGCCCGGTGCCAGCGCGATCGGCTGGGATGCGGTCGTGCTGGGCCGGCAGGCCAGCGGCGAGACCTGGAGCCGCGGCACGCTGGGCATGCAGACCCGGGTGCAGGGCGGCGGCAAGCGCGCGCTGTGGATCGAGAGCGCGCAACTGGACGCGGCGTCTGCGCTGCGCCAGGCGGTGGCCGGGCTGGACGGGCTCAATGTCATGGGCACGCTGTGGGCGGTAGGTGACGGTGCCACGCAGGAACTCGCCGAGACGCTGGCCGAGCAGTTGCCGTATCGGCCGGACCTGCGCGCCGGCGTGACGCGGCTCGAGCAGGACGGCCAGTCGATGTTGCTGCTGCGCGTGCTGGGTGCGCAGATGGAAGCGGTCAGGCACTTGATGGCGACGGCATGGAGCGCGCTGCGCGAACCGATCCACGGTGTGCCGGCCAGGCCCCTGAGGCTGTGGGCGACGTAGGTGCTGACGCAGGCATTGTTCATCGCGCGCCGCACGGACAACACAAAAAACAACGGGAATACCAAGATGGAACTCACTCCGCGAGAGAAGGACAAGCTGTTGATCTTCACCGCAGCGCTGCTGGCCGAGCGCCGCCGCGCGCGCGGGCTCAAGCTCAACTATCCCGAGGCGGTGGCCTTGATCACCGCCGCCATCATGGAAGGCGCGCGCGACGGCCGCTCCGTGGCGGAGCTGATGCACGAGGGCACGACCGTGCTCTCGCGCGAGGACGTGATGGATGGCGTGGCCGAGATGATCCCGGATATTCAGGTGGAAGCGACTTTCCCCGACGGCACCAAGCTGGTCACCGTGCATCATCCCATCGTTTGAAAAAAAGTCTGAACAAAAGTTTGAACAACAGTTTGAACAAGACACGAGGTCAAGACATGAACCACGCTGAACACGCTAACCGCTCGCGCGCCGTGAGGCTCGCCACCGTGGGTGCTTCGCTGGCGCTCGCCAGCGCCGCCGCCGTCGCGCATCCGGGCCATGACGCCACCACGGTTGGCGCCAGCCTGTTTGCCGGCTTGCTGCATCCCTTCACTGGCATGGATCACTTGCTCGCCATGGTGGGCGTGGGTGTGTGGAGCGCGCTGGGTGCGCGCTCGCCGCGCGAAGCCTTGCGCATGCCCTTTGCCTTCGTGGCGTTGATGCTGGCCGGCGCGGTGCTCGGCCTCGCCGGCATGAGCCTTGCGCTGGTGGAGCCGATGATTGCTGCGTCGCTGCTGGTGATCGGCTTGCTGGTGGCACTGCGCGCCAAACTGCCGGCATGGGCGGGGATGGCCATCGTGGGCGGCTTTGCCGTCTTCCACGGCTATGCGCACGGATCCGAGTTGCCGGCCACGGCCGGCGCCTTGCCCGCGGTAGCGGCCTATGTGGGCGGCTTCAGCGTGGCCACGATGGTGCTGCACGCGGCCGGCATCGGTCTGGGCGGCGCGCTGCGCCGCCACGCGGGCTGGCTGGCGCGGCTGGCCGGTGCGGGCGTGGCGCTGTATGGCGTTGGCCTGATGGTTGCCTGAGCGCACTGACCTCGACAAGGAACCCATCATGATCCCCGGTGAACTGATGCCCGCTGAGGGCGAGATCGAACTGAACGCCGGCCGTGCCACGGTCAGCGTCGTGGTGGCCAACACCGGCGACCGCCCGGTCCAGGTCGGCTCGCATTTCCATTTCTACGAGACCAACCCCGCCCTGGATTTTGACCGCGAGGCCACGCGCGGCTTCCGCCTGAATATCGCCGCCGGCACCGCCGTGCGCTTCGAGCCGGGCCAGAGCCGCACGGTGGAACTGGTGGCGCTCGCCGGGGCGCGCATCGTCTACGGCTTCAACGGCAAGATCATGGGAGCACTGTGATGAGCGTGAAAATCTCCAGGCAGGCGTATGCCGAGATGTTCGGCCCCACCACCGGCGACCGCCTGCGGCTGGCCGACACCGGGCTCGTCATCGAGGTGGAGAAGGACTTCACCGTCTACGGCGAGGAGGTGAAATTCGGCGGCGGCAAGGTGATCCGCGACGGCATGGGGCAGAGCCAGCGCATGGCCAAGGACTGCGTCGACACTGTCATCACCAATGCGCTGATCGTCGATCACTGGGGCATCGTCAAGGCCGACATCGGCCTCAAGGACGGGCGCATTGCCTCCATCGGCAAGGCCGGCAACCCGGACATCCAGCCGGGCGTGACCATCGTCGTCGGGCCGGGCACCGAGGTGATCGCGGGCGAGGGCATGATCGTCACCGCCGGCGGCATCGACAGCCACATCCACTTCATCTGCCCGCAGCAGATCGAAGAGGCGCTGATGAGCGGCGTCACCACCATGATCGGCGGCGGCACCGGGCCAGCCACCGGCACCTTTGCCACCACCGTCACGCCTGGCCCCTGGTTCATGGAGCGCATGCTGCAGGCGGTGGAAGCCTACCCGATGAACATCGGCCTGCTTGGCAAGGGCAACGCCAGCCTGCCCGGGCCGGTGATGGAGCAGGTCGAGGCCGGCGCCATCGGGCTCAAGCTGCACGAGGACTGGGGCACCACGCCCGCGGCCATCGACAATTGCCTGAGCGTGGCGGATGCCACCGACACGCAGGTGGCGATCCACACCGATACGCTTAACGAGGCCGGCTTTGTCGAGGCCACCGTGGCCGCGTTCAAGGGCCGCACCATCCATACGTACCACACCGAGGGCGCGGGCGGCGGCCATGCGCCCGACATCATCAAGGTGTGCGGCGAGCCCAACGTGCTGCCGTCGTCGACCAACCCGACGCGGCCGTACACCGTCAATACGCTCGACGAACACCTCGACATGCTGATGGTCTGCCACCACCTGGACCCGTCGATCGCCGAGGACATCGCCTTTGCCGAAAGCCGCATCCGGCGCGAGACCATTGCCGCCGAGGACATCCTGCACGACCTCGGCGCGTTCTCGATGATCTCCAGCGATTCGCAGGCCATGGGCCGGGTCGGGGAGGTCATCATCCGCACCTGGCAGACCGCGCACAAGATGGCCGCGCAGCGCGGCAAGCTGCCCGGCGACCCCAACGACGCGCGCGGCGGGCATGACAATTTCCGCGTCAAGCGCTACATCGCCAAGTACACGATCAACCCCGCGCTCACGCACGGCATTGCGCACGAGGTGGGCTCGGTCGAAGTCGGCAAGTGGGCTGACCTGGTGCTGTGGAAACCGGCCTTCTTCGGCGTCAAGCCGAGCCTGATCCTGAAGGGCGGGATGATCGCCGCGGCGGCGATGGGCGACCCCAACGCATCGATCCCCACGCCGCAGCCCGTGCACTACCGCCCGATGTTCGGCGCCGCCGGACGCGCCCTGCACAAGTCATCGCTGACCTTCGTTTCGCAAGCGGCGCTGGCCGCCGATGTGGGCGGGCGCTACGGCCTGAACAAGGTGCTGTCGGCGGTACAAGGCACGCGCACCGTGGGCAAGCGCGACATGGTGCACAATGACTGGCAGCCGAACGTCACGGTGGATCCCGAGACCTACCAGGTGGTGGCCGACGGCCAGTTGCTGATCTGCGAGCCGGCTACCGTGCTGCCGATGGCGCAGCGTTATTTCCTCTTCTGAAGGGCCGCTTTGCAAAAGATCGACAAACACCTCGCCGCCCCGCACGGCATCGCCGCCGTGCTGGTGCGCCGCGCGCCCAAGCTGGTGCTGCCTTTTTCCGACCGCAGCAAAAGCCGCCTGCGCGCCACCCTCGACAACGGCGAAGAAGTGGCGCTGTTCCTTGCGCGCGGCACCGTGCTGCGCGGCGGCGACCTGCTGGTCACCGAAGGCGGCGTCTTTGTCGAAGTGCAGGCCGCGCCGGAATCCGTGCTGCAAGTCGGCGCCAGCGATCCGCAGGCACTGATGCGCGCGGCCTACCACCTCGGCAATCGCCACACGCCGGTGGAAGTGGGCCGCGACTACCTGCGCCTGGAATTCGACCCGGTGCTCGCGGACATGCTGGCCCGCCTCGGCGTACAGGCCGAACGCGCGGAACTGCCCTTCGAGCCGGAAGCCGGCGCCTACGGCGGCGGGCACAAGCATGGGCACGATGCGACGTTTGCCGAGGACTATGCCGCGGCGCAGGCCGTGTTCCGTGAGCATCACGGGCACGATCACGATCATGGCCATGCGCACAGTCATGACCACGGCGATGAACATGGCCACAAACATGGCCACGACCACGCTGCGCATGTGCATGACGAGAACTGCGGGCACAAGCATTGAGGCATTGCGCTAAAGCAGTCCCATGACCCAGCTCTCCCAACTCATCTCCCTGCTGCACCTTGCCTCGCCGGCGCTGCCGATCGGCGGCTTCAGCTATTCGCAAGGGCTGGAGGCTGCCATCGAGTGCGGCATGGTGCGCGATGCCGGCAGCGCGGAGCAGTGGGTGCGCAGCAACCTGCTGGACGTGCAGGCGCAGTGCGAAGCGCCCGTGTGGCTGCTGCTGTATCGCCATTGGCGCACGCTGGATGCAACGCGCCTGGCCGAATGGAACGACTGGTTCCACGCCACGCGCGAAAGCGCCGAGTTGCGGCTGGAGACGGAGCAGATGGGCTGGTCGCTGGCGCGGCTGGTGGCGCAGATGGAGTGGGGCGATGCCGCGCTGCGCGTGCAGCTGGCGGCGTTGTCGCCGGTGTGCCTGCCTACCGCTTTTGCCGCGGCTTGCGTGGCGCTGGACGTGAATGAGCGCGACGGCCTGGCGGCCTATTGCTTCAGCTGGGCGGAGAACCAGGTGTCGGCGGCGCTCAAGGCGGTGCCGCTGGGGCAGGTGGCCGGGCAGCACATCCTGCGCAGGCTGCATCCCGCGGTGCTGGAGACCGTCGACGAGGCCGTGCGGCGCGCCGCTGCCGAGCCGCCGCTGCTGTCCACTTTTTCCCCGATGCTGGGGCTGCTGTCCGCGCGCCATGAGACGCAGTACTCGCGGCTATTCCGTTCCTGAGCGCGGCCGTGCGCGAAACACACAACGATTCCCCAAGACAAGATGTCCACCATGACCCAGGCTCGTACCAAGAAGAATCCTCCGTTGCGCGTCGGCGTGGGCGGCCCCGTCGGTTCCGGCAAGACTACCTTGCTGGAGATGCTGTGCAAGGCCATGCGCGAGCGCTATGACCTGGTCGCCATCACCAACGATATCTACACCAAGGAAGACCAGCGCTTGCTGACCATCTCCGGCGCCTTGCCGGCGGAACGCATCATGGGCGTGGAAACCGGCGGCTGCCCGCACACTGCGATCCGCGAGGATGCCTCGATCAACCTCGAAGCGGTCGACCGCATGCTGGGCAAGTTTCCCGATGCCGACATCGTCTTCATCGAGTCCGGCGGCGACAACCTGGCGGCCACCTTCAGCCCGGAGCTGTCGGACCTGACCATCTACGTGATCGACGTGGCCGGCGGCGAGAAGATCCCGCGCAAGGGCGGACCGGGCATCACCAAGTCGGACCTGCTGGTGATCAACAAGACCGACCTGGCCCCTTATGTTGGCGCCAACCTGGAAGTGATGGAAAGCGATGCGCGCAAGATGCGTGGCGCCCGCCCGTTCGTGATGGGCAGCGTGAAGTCGGGGCAGGGACTGGCTGAGGTGATCGCATTCATCGAGCGCCAGGGCATGCTGGGGGTGTAGCGCCGGGCTGCCGCATGCCGCGCCGTCGGCGGCGGCGGGCGTTGCGTGCACCGGGCATGGACGGCGCGCGACGCCCTCGCCGTCCATGCATGCCGCCGCAGCGCCGCGGCTTGTGGCATACTTTGCGCTCCATGACGTTCCCATCGCTCGCCCCTTCCTGGCTGTGCCGCACCACCGATACCGGTGGCGTTGCTGCACGCGCGGGCGCCGAGCTGCCGGCGGGGCTTGCCTCCACGTCCGGCGCGTCGTCGATTTCCGCCTCGATTTCCTTCTCGTTCTCCATTATTCGAATTATCCGGGGTCGCTGAGCTGCGGCTTTGGCTGGTGCTCGGTGGCCCGTGGTCCCTCCCTTGCCGTGCACGGCCACAGGGGCCTGCACGCGACCAACCGATTCGATGGAGAACACCCGATGTCCGATCTTTCCGACCTGCGCGCGCACGCCCGCTATCCCTCGCTGCCCGAAATCCAGAGCACCGCGCGGCGCTTGCAAGGCAAGGTGCTGGAGACGCCCGTGTGGCGCTGGCAGACCGGGGCGGCCCTGCAACTCGATGCCGGCACGCAGGTCTGGCTCAAGCTGGAGCTGTTCCAGATCACCGGCACTTTCAAGGTGCGTGGCGCGCTCAACAGCATCGAGCACATGGATGCATCTGCGCGGGCGCGCGGCGTGGTGGCAGCCAGCGCTGGCAACCATGCCATGGCGGTGGCCTACGCGGCCAAGGTGGCAGGCGTGGGCGCCAAGCTGGCCATGCCGGCCACCGCCAGCCCTGCGCGCGTGGCAGCCTGCCGTGAGGCGGGCGCCGAGGTGCTGTTGCTGCCGGACGTGCATGCCGCTTTTGCCCACGCGCTGCAGCTGGTGGCCGACGAAGGCCGCACCATGGTGCACCCCTACGATGGCCCGCTGATCGCGCAGGGCACCGCAACGGTCGGGCTTGAGCTGATGCGCCAGGTGGCTGGGCTGGATGCGGTGGTGGTGCCGGTAGGCGGTGGTGGCCTGTGCGGCGGCATCGCCGCGGCGGTCAAGCAGATCAATCCGGCTTGCCGGGTCTATGGAGTCGAGCCGGAGGGCGCCGATGCCATGAATCGCAGCTTCGAGGCCGGGCGGCCGCAAACGCTTGAGCGCGTCGCGACGGTTGCCGACAGCCTGGGCGCGCCTTATGCGCTGGACTACAGCTACGGCGTGTGCCGCCAGTTTGTCGACGGCATGGTGCGCGTCTCCGACGAGGCGATACGCGCGGCCATGCGCATCCTCTATCGCGACATGAAGCTGGCCACGGAGCCGGCTACCGCGGTGTCCACTGCCGCACTGCTGGGGCCCCTGCGCCAGACACTGGCGGGCAAGAAGGTCGCGCTGATCGTGTGCGGGTCCAATCTCGACGCAGCGCGCTTCGCCGAACTGCTGGCAGTGGATGAGCCCGCGGGCGCCAGCTGAACCCGATGCCGTCAGGCCTGCACGGCCCTGACGGCGATCGTGCGCGCCACCGATGCGATCACGTCCTGCTCTGCATCGGTCATCAAGGCCATATGGCGTACCGTGACGCGCTGTGCCGGCGTGATGTTGAACTCGGCGCAGCGTTGTTCCAGCACGAGCGCGCCGCCGCGGCCACTGCTGTCGGCCTCGTTGAAGTTGAGCATCTCGCTGGCGTCCACGCCCAGTGTGCCGGCCAGCGCGCAGATATTGATCAAGGAGACATTGCGCACGCCGCGCTCGATGCCGCTGAGGTAGGAGCGCGCCATGCCGCTTTCGAGAGCGAGCTTTTCCTGTGACCAGCCACGTTGTTTGCGCAGCTCGGCAAGGTGCAGCCCGAAGCGCTTGAGAGGATCGGCGACCATGGCTCTGTACGTGATTGAGAACAGATCGAGGCTAAGGGTTTGACCTCTTTGTAGCGACGCCTTATAGTAGTACGCACTATAGGTCACTGGCCCGGCACTCGGCACTCGGCACTCGGCACTCGGTATCGGTTACCCGGTACTCGTCACGCGTCTCCGTACGTCGTTGCGTGCCAGGCGAGACGCGGCAAACACGTTGCTGACAACCTGACAACCTGCGGATGATGCCCGTCGGCGCAGGGTAAGACCTTGTCCAAATGTTATTAATGGGTTTCGCGGCCACAAGGAAAGAGGCGGCCCGCCTCGGCATCTTGTCAAGGCGGCGAGGCACCAGGCTAAAAAGATCACGACCTCGACATAGAGGCACTCCAATCCCCGGGGAAGCGCGGCGCTGTATTTTTCCACTACGCGGAGAGTGAGTGCCATGCGTATTTTTTCGTTGTTCGACGCGCAGATGCGCGGCGAAATCCTGACAGGCGGAACCGCGTCGCAGTTGCGCGTGGGCCTGCAGGTAAGGGTGGTGCCGGAAGCCGCTGGTCTGGGCAGCAGTGGGGACTACATCTTCTTGCGGCAAGGTGCGATGCAGTCCGGCATTGTCACCACGCGCGCCGAGTGGTGGGCTTGCCTGCACGGCACGATCAAGCTGACGCCGGTGGGCGGCGAGCCGGTGCTGGTGTCGGTGGGTGGCGTGTATGCGCTGCGCCAGGCCGAGCGCGTGCATCTGGCGGCGCTGCAGGACACGGTATTGATCCGTGCGATCCTGGACCCGAATGCCGTCGGGCTGGTGGGAGCGGGCGTGACCAGCAGCTACGATGCCTTTGCCGAGGGCCAGGCGGATCTCTGGCAGGCCGATGGCGCGCAGCACGGTGAGGATGGTGTGCCGCGCGTCAACGCGGCCTTTGTCTGTCTGGCCGAGGGTGAGCCTGAATGGGCGCTGCGCTTGCGCGCGGCCGGGCTGAACTGGGCGGCCTGCCATGCGGGCACGCTATGCTTGCAGTGGCATTCGCCATGGCCGCGTGTCGAGCGGCAGGTGGCGTACCTGCAGCCGGGCATGGTCTTCGCGCCGGATGCGGATGAGGCGTACCGGATCGAGGCGCTGCATCCCGCAGCGAGCCTGCTGTGCTGCCTGCAGGCGCCGGCGCGCGTGGCCGGCGCGGGCGAGATGCAGGTGGTTTCCCTGCATTGACAGCCTGGCGCCATGGCCGCGCCGGCGGGCTGCTCAGCGGCGCTGGTACTGCGTGGCCCCGAACAGGATTTCCCGTTCCTTGTCGCCGCTCAGCGGCTTGCGTTCCTGCGCCAGCACCGCGACGCCGCGCTGCACGGCGGGCCGCTCGGCGATCTCAAGGAACCAGCGCTTCAGGTGCGGATAGTCGTCGAGCTCCACGCCCTGGTTCTGCCAGCTGCGCAGCCACGGGAAGGTCGCGATATCGGCCACGGAGTATTCGCTGCCGGCCAGCCAGGCATGTTCCGACAATTGCTTGTCGATGACGCCGTACAGGCGCTTGGCCTCGTTGGTGTAGCGGTTGATGGCGTACTCGATCTGCTGTGGCGCATACATGCGGAAATGGTGCGCCTGGCCGAGCATCGGGCCGACTCCGCCCATCTGGAACATCAGCCATTGCAGCGCGTCGTACTTGCCGCGCACGTCCTCGGGCAGGAACTTGCCGGTCTTGCCGGCGAGGTAAAGCAGGATGGCGCCGGACTCGAACAGCGAGATGGGTTTGCCGTCCGGGCCGTCGGGATCGACGATGGCCGGGATCTTGTTGTTCGGGCTGATCTTGAGGAAATCGTCGCCGAACTGGTCGCCGGCGCCGATGTTGATGGGGTGGACCTTGTACGCGAGGCCGCACTCCTCGAGCATGATGTGGATTTTGTGGCCGTTGGGCGTGGGCCAGCTGTAGACGTCGATCATCGGGAAGGGCTCCTGGCTGCGATCGTGCAAACGGTGAATCGCCACATCGACCACGCGCGTGGCGAACCGCGCGATTTAAGCACAGAAGAAAAAAACGCGCAGACTGGCTGCGCGTTTCCCATGTTGCCAGCAGGGCCGGCGGTGAGACCGGTCGTGGCGGATTGCGGCTTGCTGCGGCTTGTTGCAGCTTAGAAGCCGCGTGTCACCGGCATGTTGATGTCGTCCGAGCTCACGCCCATGTGCTTGGCCAGCTCCAGCTTGGCGATGGCGTTGCGGTGCACCTCGTCCGGGCCATCGGCCAGGCGCAGGGTGCGCTGGTGCGCCCACCAGTTGGCCAGCGGGAATTCGTCCGAGACGCCAGCGGCGCCGTGCACCTGGATGGCCCAGTCGATCACCTTCAGCGCCATGTTGGGTGCGACGACCTTGATCATGGCGATCTCGGCCTTGGCCACCTTGTTGCCGGCGGTGTCCATCATGTAGGCGGCCTTGAGCGTCAGCAGGCGCGCCATTTCGATTTCGCAGCGGGCTTCGGCGATGCGCTCGCGCGTCACGCCCTGGGCGGCCACCGGCTTGCCGAATGCGACGCGCGACAGGGCGCGCTTGCACAGCAGTTCCAGCGCGCGCTCGGCCACGCCGATGCTGCGCATGCAGTGGTGGATGCGGCCCGGGCCGAGGCGGCCTTGGGCGATCTCGAAGCCGCGGCCTTCGCCCAGCAGGATGTTGGCTGCCGGCACGCGCACGTCCTTCAGCTCGATCTCCATGTGGCCGTGCGGCGCGTCGTCGTAGCCGAACACCGGCAGGAAGCGCTTGATGGTGATGCCTGCGGTATCGGCCGGCACGACGATCATCGATTGCTGCTCATGGCGGCCCGCTTCCGGGTCGGTCTTGCCCATCACGATATAGACCTCGCAACGGGGATCGCCCGCGCCCGACGACCACCACTTGGTGCCGTTGATCACGTACTCGTCGCCATCGCGGCGGATGCTGCAGCAGATATTGGTGGCGTCCGACGAAGCCACGGCCGGCTCGGTCATCAGGAAGGCCGAGCGGATCTCGCCGCGCAGCAGCGGCTCAAGCCACCTGTCCTTGAGCTCTTCCGACGCGTAGCGCTCCAGCGTCTCCATGTTGCCGGTATCGGGCGCCGCGCAGTTGAAGACTTCGGCCGACCAGGGCACCCGGCCCATGATCTCGCACAGCGGTGCGTATTCCAAGTTGGACAAGCCTCCCGGGGCACGCTTGGAATGGGGCAGGAACAGGTTCCACAGGCCGGCTTCGCGCGCCAGCGGCTTGAGTTCCTCGATCACCTTGGTCGGGACCCAGGCGTTGCCGGCCTGGCGGTTGGCCTGGATCTCGGCGTAGAAGCGCTTCTCGTTCGGATAGATGTGCTTGTCGAAGAAGGCCAGCAGGCGAGCCTGCATTTCCTTGACCTTGGGGGTGTACTCGAATTGCATGTTGTCTCCTCCACCTCTGAATGAGGCCGGTATCGGTTGGGCCGCCGCGGGTTGCGGCGGGCCGTTTCCGGCACCGGCGGACGCGGTTTGCGCCGACTGGAGAGGACTGTACCGCAATCCAGGTAATTAGAAAAATGAATTTTCTGGATTTGCCAGTATCAATACTGTGCATTCCATGCCAGAATGCCCGACATGCAGCTATCCCGCATCGACCTGAATCTCTTCGTGGTGTTCGACGCTATCTATAGCGAAGGCAGCATCACGGCCGCCGCCCGCCAGCTCAACCTGACCCAGCCCGCGGTCAGCCACGCGCTGGGGCGCATGCGCCTCTTGTTCGACGACCCGCTATTCGAGCGGCGGGGGCAGGGCATGGCACCCACGCCGCTGGCGCGCTCGCTGGCCACCGAGGTGCGCACGGCCCTGCAATCCTTTGCCCGCACCTTGCAGGACACGCCGCACTTCGATCCGGCGGCCACGGTGCGCCGCTTCACCATTGGCATGCGCGATGCGCTGGAGTCCACCCTGCTGCCGCCGCTCATGGCGCGCGTGACCGCGATGGCGCCGCAGGTGGAGATCGCGGCGATCCGCTTCGACCGGCGCGAGATGGAGTCGGAACTGCTCGCCGGCACGCTCGACGCCGCCATCGATATCCTGCTGCCGGTGTCGCCGGCCATCCATCACACGCCTTTCATGGCCGACCCGATGGTGGTGCTGGCCCGCCGCGACCATCCGCTGATGAAGAAGGAGCTGACGCTGGAGCGTTACCTGGCCGCCGAGCATGTGCATGTGTCGTCCCGCCGGCGCGGGGCCGGACTGGAAGACCAGGCGCTGCACCGCATGGGCCTGACGCGCCGGGTGCGGTTGCGCTGCCAGCATTACGCCGCTGCCTGCCGGGTGGTGAGCTGCACCGACTTGCTGGCCACGCTGCCGCTGCGCTACGCGCGCATCGCCAACGAGCCCTATGCCAATCGCCTGCTCTCGCTGCCCTTCAAGGTGCCCACGCTTGAGTTGCATCTCTACTGGCATGCCGGCGGCGAGAACGATGGCGCCAATCGCTGGCTGCGCGAGCAGCTGCTGGCGGTGATCAACGCGCTCGGCGGCGGTGTGGGCGAGGTGGCGCAGGACTGAACGCGTCGAGCTTTGGTCCCTGAACCTACCAAGGCGCGCTGTCGGCCTGGCGCTCGATGCGCACGGTGGCTGGCGGCAACGTGCTGTCGGCCTGCACCGCATAGGGCAGCGGCGGCCGGTATGGCGCCGGCACCGCCTGCCATAGCCGCTCGACCCACGCCCTGACCTCGGGGCTTGCCGGCGCCGACGCCGTGACACGCAGCGCCAGCTGCGCCCCGGCGGCGGGCTCGGTCCCCGACGGGGCGGACAGCAAGCGCTCCACCGCTAGCTGCGGTTCCTCCCGCAAGCTCATCGTCAACGTTCCCACTCTTTGCACGCGTGCGGCAGGCGCGGGTGCGCGTGCCGCATCGGCCTGCTGCGACGGGCTGGCACGCAGTGCCAGCCTGGGTGCATCGAAGGTGGGCGCTGGCGCCGGTGGCGCGATGGGTGCGATCGGGGCTGGCGGCGCCATGGCCGCCATCGGCGCGATCGGCGCCATGGATGCCATGGGTGCCGGGACACGTACCGCCGGCGCGGCCGCTGCGGCGGGAGGCGCTCCGGCGGAGAGCGAGCCCGCCATGCCTGCCGCGTTTTCCCTGGGTTCAGGTGCACGCCGCTGCGCTAGCCGGTCCGGCTCGCGCGGCGCGGCCTCGGCCGGTGCCTCGGCGGGCGGTGGGCGCAGGGGCTGTGCGTTGGCCGTGGCGGGCGGGCTGGCCGGCGCAGGCGCAGGCTGTGCGGCTTTAGTGGCGTTAGTGGCTTGAGCGGCGGGCGGAGGCACTGGCGCATCCGCGCGCGGCGACGCCGGCTGTCCCGCGGATTCCGCTTGCGGAACTGGGGCTGGGGCCGCTGGCTGCACCGCCGCTTGTGCAACCGGCTTGGCGGGTTCCGCCTGCTTTGCGGGCTTGTTCGCCGCCTTGTCCGCCTTGTCCGCCTTGTCCGCCTTGTCCGCCGTGTCCGCCACGGGGCCCGGGGCTTGGGCCGGCAACGTGATTTCGCCGTTGCGCAGGTCAAGCTGGCGCATGACGATCTGCAGCGACAAGACGCCTACGCCGAGGGTGGCGGCGAGCGCGCCCAGCGCGGGCCACCAGCGCCGTGCGGGGCGGGCACGGGGCGGCTTGCCAGTTGGCTTTCCGCCTTCGGCAGGTTGTGCGGGCAGCGCCTGCTCACGCAGCCACGCCTGCGCAGCCTCGCTGACAGGCGCGCCGAGCACGCTTTGCGGCACGTCACCGCGCCGGATTTCCTCCAGCACGGCATTGCGGCGCGTGGCCTGCGCTGCCTGCATCCGTGCGGCTTGTGCCATGACCGATGCCTGCAATCCCGCCGGCGGCGTGAAATCCAGCTCGTCATCGTCGGCGGGCGCCTCGGCTTGTTCGGCGTAGGCCCGGACCTTGGCCGGCAGCGAGGCAGGCGGCTGCGGCGCTGGCGCGTTGCGCGCCGCCTGCTCCGCACGCGCCGCGGCCATCACCGAGGCCTCCAGCGAGGCGGGTGGTACAAAGGCGGGCAACTCGCGCAGCAATGCCGCGAGCCGGTCCTCGCCGGCGATGAAGCGTTCGTCCGCGCTCATGGCAGCGGCTCCTGCGGCGCCGTGGCCGCCAGGTTCTCGCGCAGCCGCGCAAAGGCATAGCGCAGTCGGCTCTTGATGGTCTCGAACTTCTCGCCCAGCGTCAGGGCGATGTCCTCCACGCTCATCTCGCTGAAGAAGCGCAGCACGATCACCTCGCGCTGCGCCGCCGGCAGCGCCAGCAGCGCTTGCCGCACGCCCTGCAGGTTCTGGCGCAGCTGCGCCTCGGCCTCGGGGCTGAGATCGTCCGCCGGCAGGGCGAGGTGCGTCTCGTCGAGCGCGTCGCGCTGGCGCTCGTAGGCACCGCGCAACTGGTCCAGCCAGGTATTGCGCGCGATCTGGAACAGGAAGGTGCGCAGGGCCGCGCTGGGCTGGTAGTCCGCGCAGCGGGTCATCAGCTTGACCCAGGTCTTCTGGGTCACGTCCTCGGCCTCGCCGGTGTTGCCCTGGCAAAGCCAGGCCACATAGTTGTACAGCGCTGCGTTGTGGCGGCGGAACAGCTCGGCCACCGGCTGCTCGATCAGGCCGTTGGCGACCAGCAGCATCAGGTCGGTATCCGGCAGCGCGGACAGTCCGGCAGAGGATGGGGATGGCGGGGCGCCACGTGGGGAGGCATGCATGCGCGGGAGTATATGACAGCCCCGCGCGCTGCTGCGAGGGGCTGTGCGTGCCGGGTGCCTGCGCGCGGGCAACCCGGCGGATGGTGGGCGAGGCGGCCTCAGCGTGGCGGCTCCCTGGCAGGCTCGCCGCTTTGCGCCAGCGGGGCGCGCGTGGACAGGGCCTGCGCCAGGTCGACCAGCTTGATGAATTCGCCGCGGTAGCCAAAGCGGTCGGTGCCGCGCGCGCCGAGCGCCAGGGTGCGCGCGTCGGCGTAGGTCCAGCCGTTGACATGATTGCCGCCACGCAGTATCTGGCCGAAGCCGGCTACCGCCGTGGCGAAGCGCATGGCGTCGTCGGCTTGCGCCAGCGGCCGCACCGCGCTGTCCTGCACGGGCAGGTCGATCAGCTCGCTGGCTTGCGCCTGCGGCAGCTTGTAGCGCAGCTTGATGTGGGCCAGCTCGCCAGCGGTGCCCTTGCCCGGCTGGACGGCGGGGCTCGCCGGCTGGTAGCGCAGCGGCTCGATCAGGCCGGGCTGGCCCGCCAGCGTCAGCTCATAGAGCGCTGTCACGGTGTGGCCGGCGCCGATGTCGCCGGCGTCGACCTGGTCGTTGTTGAAATCCTCGCGCTTGAGCGCGCGGTTTTCATAGCCGATCAGGCGGTATTCCTTGACCGTGGCGGGGTTGAACTCGACCTGGATCTTGACGTCGCGTGCCACCGTTGCCAGCGTGGAGCTGAACTCTTCGACCAGCACCTTCTGGCCTTCCATCAGGTTGTCGATGTACGAGTAGGCGCCATCGCCCGCGTCGGCCAGTTGCTCCATCATCTGGTCGTTGTAGTTGCCGGTGCCAAAGCCCAGCGTGGACAGAGACACGCCGGACTTGCGCTTCTCCGCGACCAGGGCCTTGAGCTGGCGCAAGTCGGTGATGCCCACGTTGAAATCGCCATCGGTGGCTAGCAGCACGCGGTTGATGCCGCCCGCGATAAAGCTCTGCTGCGCGGCCTGGTAGGCCAGCGCGATGCCGCTCGCGCCGGCGGTCGAGCCGCCCGCTGCCAGGGAGTCGATGGCCGACGAGATGGTTGCCTTGTCGCTGCCCGACGTTGGCGGCAGCACCACGCGCGTGCCGCTGGCGTAGGTCACCAGCGTGATGCGGTCTTGCGCGCGCAGCGCGTTGGTCAGCAGCTTGAGCGAGGACTTCAGCAGCGGCAGCTTGTCGGGCGAATACATCGACCCCGACACATCAACCAGGAAGACCAGGTTGGCCGGCGGCAGGCTGTCGCGCGCCGCGTCGGCCGCCTTGATGCCGATGCGCAGCAGCACGTTGCGCGCTTGCCATGGCGCGGGCGCGGCGTCAGCGTGCACGGCAAAGGGCCCGCCGTCGCGCGGCTGCGCGTAGTCGTATGGGAAGTAGTTGACCATTTCCTCCACGCGCACCGCGTCGGCCGGCGGCAACCGGCCGGCATTGAGCAGGCGGCGCACATTGCTGTAGCTGCCGGTGTCGACGTCGATGCTGAAGGTCGAGACAGGCGCTTGCGCTACCTGCTGCACGCCGTTTTCGTCGATGGCGCCATAGCGCTCACGGTCTGGCCCGGGCAGCGGCTGCGGATAGGGCATGGGGCGTGCCATCAGGGTCATGGGCGGCGCAGGCATGGCGCGCATGGCAGGCGCGTAGGCATCGGCCATGGCGCCGGCGATCGCCTCCCTGGCGGCAGGCACGGTATTGCGGGGCTGTGCCATGGGTACGGTGGGCACGGACTGCACGGACTGCACGGACTGCACGGACTGCACGGACTGCACGGGAGCGGCCGGGGCAACCGGGGGTGGTGCCACCGGCTGCGTGGCCGGTGCCGCGTTGTCGGCGCGCGCGGGCAGATCCGGCGGGGTAGGGGCAGTGGTGGAATGACCACCGCAAGCGGCCACCGCAAAGGCGATGGCCAAGGCTCCCAAGCGCTTAAGCATGTTCTTTTCTCCTGAAGGGCCGCGCCGGCGATGCCGGCGGCAGGGCGCTGTCAGTGAAACGAGGCAGCTTGGCGCAAGGGGTTAAGCGCGAGCAAAAAAGTCAGAATTAGCCAAGACCCGGCATGCGGGTCAGTCGAGCCGGATGTCGGCCTGCTTCACCACGGTTGCCCAGCGTGCCCGCTCGGCGACGAAGAACTTGTTTGTCTCCGGTGGCGTCATGGTCACCACTTCCGCCCCCTGGCCGGCGAGCTGCGCGCGCACTTCCGGCGAGCGGATGATGCGGATCAGTTCGCTGCTGATGCGTGCCACCAGCGCATCGGGCATGCCCGCTGGCGCCATCACGCCTTGCCAGGTGCCAGACTCGAAGCCCGGCACCCCTTGCTCGGCGATGGTAGGCACTTGCCCCACCAGCGGCATGCGGGTCTTCTTGGACACCGCGATCACCTTTAGCTTGCCGGCCTGCACCTGGGGCAGCGTCGCCAGCATGCCGTTCATCAGCACCTGGGCGGTGCCGCCCACGGTATCGGCCACCGCCTGCGCACCGCCTTTGTAAGGCACGTACTGCCACTTCGCGCCGGTAGCCTGCGCCACCGCCACGCCCGCCAGGTGCGGCGCGCTGCCGATGGCGGTCACGGCGAAGTTGAGCTGGGTGCGCTTGGACAGGTCCACCAGTTCCTTGAGGTTACTGACCTGCACCGAGGGATGGACCACCAGCAGATGCGGCGAATACGCCAGCATGGAAACGCCCCTCAGGTCCTTGCCTGGATCGAACGTGAGTTTGGTGTAGACGGACGGGCTGATGGCCAGCGCGCCGACATCGCACAGCAGCAACGTGTGATTGTCGGCGCCGGCCTGCGCGACCATGGCGGCGCCGATATTGCCGTTGGCGCCTGGGCGGTTATCCACCACGATGGGTTGGCCGAGCGCCTCGCCGAGCTGGCGGCTGATCAGGCGCGCAATGATGTCGGATGAGCCGCCGGCGGGATAGGGTACAACCAGCCGGATCGGGCGGGTAGGCCAGTCGGCGGCTTTCGCCGTGGACGACAGCAGCGTGCCGGCTGCGCCCAGGCTGCCAAGCGTGGCGGTTGCGCCCAGGGTCGAGAGTTGGGTCAGGAAGGTGCGGCGGCTGCTTGGCATTGGCGTTGTCTCCGGCTTTGTCTTTGTTGTATGTTGTCGTATATGTTGAATCATAGCCGGAAGTACTGGGCGGGTCCAGGGCATTTTCTGGCAGCGCTCTGGGTGTGAGGGATGGCGAACCCGGTGCGGGTCGCAGTGAGGTGATTGGAGGTGATTGCCGAAAACAGGGCAACACATCATCTGATACGATAACTTGTCCCGTAAAAAAACCTCTTCCCCGCGCTTGGGAAGAGGTTTTCTGATGATTCCGGCGAAGTGTCGGATTGTTATTGCTTTGCCTTCTTTGCGTACTCCCAGCCCATTTCCGCCATCGGCCGGGCACGCTTTCCTGCATCCGCGGCCTGCGCGGAGGAGGCCGTCCCGTCCACCACGCGCTTCATGATCCCCTGCAGGATGCCGGCAATCCGGAACATGCTGAACGCCAGGTAGAAATTCCAGTCACCGGTGATCGGCCGGCCGGTGCGTTGCTCGTAGGTACGGCGGTAAGTGGCCTCGTCAGGGATGCCAAGTCCGGCATGGTCCAGGCCAGCGATGCCGCGGAACTGTCCCGGGGCGATGTGCCAGCTCATGCAGTGGTAGCCGAAGTCGGCCATCGGGTGCCCCAGCGTGGACAGTTCCCAGTCGAGGACGGCCAGCACGCGGGGCTCGGTGGGGTGGAACATGAGGTTGTCCAGCCGGTAGTCGCCATGCACGATGGACGTAAGATCGGCGTCTTCCTGCGGGATATGCTCGGGCAGCCAGGCCATCAGCGAGTCCATGGCCGGGATGCTCTCGGTCTCGGACAGCTTGTACTGCTTGGTCCAGCGCTCGATCTGGCGCGAGAAGTAGTTGCCCGGCTTGCCGTAGTCGCCCAGGCCGATGGCCTTGTAGTCGACGGTGTGCAGCGCGGAGATGACGCGGTTCATCTCGTCGTAGATGGCGGCGCGCTCGGCCGGCGTCATGTCGGGCAGCGACTGGTCCCACAGCACGCGCCCGGCGACGAATTCCATGATGTAGAAGGCGCGGCCGATCACGGTTTCGTCTTCGCACAGCGCGTACATCCTGGCCACTGGCACATCGGTGCCGGCCAGTGCGGCCATCACGCGGTATTCGCGCTCGATGGCGTGGGCCGAAGGCAGCAGCTTGGACTTGGGGCCCGGCTTGGCGCGCATCACGTAGGTCTGGCCCGGCGTGATCAGCTTGAAGGTGGGGTTGGACTGGCCGCCCTTGAACTGCTCGATGGAGAGCGGGCCGGCAAAGCCGGCGACATGCTCGCGCATCCAGGCTTCCAGCGCGGCCATGTCAAAGCGTTGCTGCTCGGCTACCTCGCGGGTGCCTTCGAAATTCGAAACGTTGGTGCTCATGCTGTCTCCGTGTTTTCGGTATGTTCCGGGTTTTTCGAGATTCGATTACGTCTGTCTTGTCTGTCTTGTCCGTCTTGTCTGTTTCATCTTTATCTCTATGCGGCGTGGCTAGCTGGCCGGCCCGCGCAGGTCGCGAAAGCGCAGATATTGATGCAGCAACACTTCCATGGTGGTGTGGCGCGTACCGCTGTGCACTGGCGTGGGCGGCGAGTAGTTCATCATGCGCACCACCCAGTCCAGCGGATCGTCGCCCACGTCCAGCACATTGATGCAGCCGGCGGTTTGCATCAGGCTGCCGTAGAACACGCGGCGCCCGCAGGTGATGGCGTGGGAGAGGATGGCGCGGTTGGTGCCGCCATGCAGGACCAGCAGGGCGGTGTCCCAGTTCGGGTCGTCGCGCAGGCGGCGCAGCGCAGGCAGCACGCGGTCAAGGAATTCACCCACGCTCTCGCCATCGAGGAAGCGCTTGTCTTCGGGCACTTCGCCTTCGAAGGCGCCGATAAAGGCATCGCGCAGCTTGTCGTCGCTGATGCCTTGCAGCTTGCCGCCGCGGATTTCCTGCAGCTCGGGCCAGGTTTCCATCGCGGCATCGGCCATGCCGGGCAACGCCGCCAGCACGCGCTCGGCGGTTTCCACCGTGCGCGGCAGCCCGCTGACGATGATGCGGTCAAAGCCAATGTGCTCGGCGGCAAATGCACGGCCAGCCGCGCTGGCCTGTTCGCGCCCGGTCTCGTTGAGCGGCACCAGTTCGGGCAGCGCGGGGCGCCCGGTCGCGTCGAAGTAGGTCACCGCGCCATGGCGCATCAGGTAGATGCGGCGGCGGGGCGAGGGCGGCAATTCCATGCAAGTCTCCGGTGCTTGTGCTTCTGTGCCTGTCTGCGCGGGCATCCTTGGCGTGGCATTGCGAGGCCGGGTACGCGCGTTGGCGAACCCGGCGGGCAGGGCGGCTTAGCGGTAGTTCGGCTTGCGCTTTTCCAGGAAGGCGCCGATGCCTTCACCGCCATCCTTGTGATGCAGCGCGGCCACGAAGTTGTCGCGTTCTTGCGCCAGGTGCTCGGTCAGGCTGGCGGTGGCGGCGTGGTTGATCAGGCCCTTGATGCGGCCCATGGCGTGCGGCGAGCGCGTGGCCAGCGATTCGCCCAGGCGCAGCGCTTCGGTCAGCGCCTGGCCGGGCGGCACCACGCGGTTGACCAGCCCGAAATGCGCCAGGCGCGCGGCATCCACGGGCTTGCCTTCCATGATCAGTTCGGAGGCGAGCTGCCGGGGCAGGGCGCGGGCCAGCTCGTACGAGCCACCGCCGTCAGGCGTCAGGCCAACGTTGACGTAGGCCATCACGAACTTGGCGTCGCTGGCGGCCACCACGAAATCGCAGGCGAGCACCAGCGAGAAGCCGGCGCCCGCCGCGGGGCCTTCCACGGCGGCGATGATCGGCTTGGGGAAGGCGTGCAGCGTTTCGATCCAGTGGTTCAGGACTTCGATGCTCTCGGCTTGCACCTCGCGCGGCTTGGCGCGGTTGCCAAGCAGGCGGTTGAGGTTGCCGCCGGCGCAGAACACGCCATCGGCGCCGGTGATCACCACCGCGCGGATTTCGTCGTCGCGCGAGGCCAGCTCAAGCGCTTGCTGCGAGGCCGCGTAGATGTCCGGATGCAGCGCGTTGCGTGCCTCGGGGTTCGAGATGGTCAGCACCAGGGTGGTGTCGACGCGTTCGGATAGCAGCTGTGCGGTCATGGCGGCCTGTGCGGATGAGCGAATGCAACGATGCAATGCGGTGTTGGATACGAAACGACCGCAGGCCGGAAACAAGCCTGCGGTCGCGGTTCTTACTGCTCTTCGGCCAGCAGCGACAGCTTGAGGCCGGCGCGGCGCCACAGCCACGGGCTGGGGCGGTAGCGCATGTCGCCGGTCAGGCGTTCCAGGTTGCGCAGCACGGTCAGCACCAGGTGCGGGCCGATCACGTCGCCCAGCGCCAGCGGGCCCTTGGGGTAGCCCAGGCCGAGGTTGACGGCGAGGTCGATGTCCACCGGCGTGGCAATGCGCTGTTGCGCGATGTCGCTGGCGATGTTCACGATGCAGCTGATGATGCGCTGGGCCACGAAGCCGGCCGAGTCGCGGATCACGGTCACGGGCACGCCGTCGCTGCCGAACAGGCCATGCGCGGCCTCGCGCATGGCGGCTGACGTGGCCGGCGTGGCCATCAGCGTGCGGCGCTTGGTGGCTTCGAACGGCAGCAGGGTGTCGATGGCGATTACGCGGGCCGGGTCAAGTCCTTCCTGCAGCGCGCAGGTGGTGGCGTCCAGGCCCAGCGGCGTGACCACGATCAGGGCGTCGCCGGAGGGATGGTTGCCGGCTTCCGGCGTCATGCCCAGCGCGAGGATCAGCTTGACGGCCATGTCATGGCCGCGCTCGTCGGCGCGGCTCACCCAGACGCTGGCGGGGCGCGCCGCTGGCAGGGCGGCGGTGGCGGGCAGCTGCTTCTGGCCGTCGGCATAGCGGTAGAAACCGGCACCGGCCTTGCGGCCGATCAGGCCGCCCACCGAGCGGATCGCCGTGATGGGCGACGGCCGGTAGCGCGGCTCCTGGTAGAACTGGTTGTAGATGGATTCCATCACCGGGTGCGACACGTCCAGCCCGGTCAGGTCCATCAGCTCGAAGGGGCCCATGCGAAAGCCCGCCTGCTCGCGCATGATGGCGTCGATGTCGGCGAAGTCGGCCACGCCTTCCTGCGCGACCTTCAGGCCTTCGATATTCATGCCGCGGCCGGCATGATTGACGATAAAGCCGGGCATGTCCTTGCAGCGCACCGGCGTATGGCCCAGGCGGCGCGACAGCGCCATCAGCGCGTCTCCCACGGCAGGGTCGCCGGACAAGCCGTCGATCACCTCGACCACCTTCATCAGCGGCACCGGGTTGAAGAAGTGGTAGCCGGCGATGCGGCCAGGTTGCTTGGCGCCCACCGCGATCGCGGTGATCGACAGCGATGACGTGTTGGAGGCAATCACGGCATCCGCACGCAGGACGGCTTCGAGCCTGGCGACCAGGTCACGCTTGACTTCGAGCTTCTCGACGATGGCCTCGAGCACCATGTCGCAGCCGGCCAGGTCTTCCAGCACATTGCAGGGCAGCACGCGGGCCAGCGCGGCGGCGCCGTCCTCGGCGCTCATCTTGCCCTTTTCGGCGAGCTTGGCGAAGGTATCCTGCAGGTATTGCCGGGCGGCGGCCACGGCTTGCGGGTTGGTATCGTACAGGCTGACGGTCAGCCCGGCCTGCGCGGCGATCTGGGCAATGCCCCGGCCCATGGCGCCGGTGCCGACGATGCCAAGCGAGTCAATGGTGAAAGTGCTCATAGTGCGTCCAGAAAAGTGTGGTTAAATTAGCACGATCGTACGTTTTTTGCATCATCCGCGACAGTGGGGCGATGCAGGCGGCGTGCGCTGATCGGCCAACGCGGACCGCCAGAGTCTGTCATGGCACACAATGCCTGCTTGCCAGTGTGTGGGCAGGGTACCTTAGCCCCCGATTTCATCGCGATCCACCCGGTGGGTTGCCAATCAGGCCATAACGAGGAGAGAGACAGACATGCTGAAGCTCTGTGGTTTTGCCGCCAGCAACTACTACAACAAGGTCAAGCTGGCCTTGCTGGAAAAGAACCTGCCCTTCGAGGAGGAGCTGGCCTGGATCGGCAAGACCGATCTCGACGCCACGCCCCTGGGCAAGGTGCCCTACATGATCACCGATCACGGCCCGCTATGCGAGTCCGAAGTACTGGACGCCTACATCGAGGCGACCTACCCGCAAGCGCCGCTGCTGCCCGCCAGCCCCTACGAGGCGGCCAAGGTGCGCGAACTGGTGACTTTCCTGGAGCTGTACCTGGAGCTGACCGTGCGCGAGCTTTACCCTGAAGCGTTTTTCGGCGGCAAGGTCAGCGACGGCGTCAAGGAGCGCCAGAAAAAGCTGCTGGAGCGCTATATCCCCGCCTTCGCCAAGCTGGCGAAGTTCTCGCCCTACCTGGCGGGCGACACCTTTACGCTGGCGGACTGCGCCGCGGTGGTGCACTTTCCGCTGATCTCGTCTTGCACCAAGATCATCTACGGCACGGACATGCTGGCCGACCTGCCGGTCAAGGAGTACCTCAAGCGCATGTCGGAGCGCCCGACGGTGCAGAAGGTGAATGAGGATCGCAAGGCGAATACCGAGCTGATGCTGAGCGGCCGGAAGTAAGCGAAGGGTTTGCACAAGGAAAAGCGGCCGCGGCATGCCGCGGCCGCTTTTCTTTTCGCTGGCCAAAGCGGTGCTTACAGCGCCTTCAACCGCGCCAGGGCCAGCGCCAGCGTCTCTTCCTTCTTGGCAAAACAGAAGCGCACCACCCCAGACTCCCGCGGCTGCGAGTAAAACGCCGAAACCGGAATCGCCGCCACGCCGATCTCGCGCGTGAGCCACATCGAGAAATCCGCCTCGCTCATGTCCGAGATGGCGGAGTAGTCCACGCACTGGAAGTAGGTGCCGTCCGATGGCAGCAGCTTGAAGCGCGTGGCGGCCAGCCCGGCGCGGAAGAAGTCGCGCTTGGCCTGGTAGAAGGCCGCCAGGTCCAGGTAGGGCGCCGGGTCTGCCATGTAGTCGGCCAGGCCATGCTGCACCGGGGTGTTTACCGTGAACACATTGAACTGGTGCACCTTGCGGAACTCGGCCGAGAGCGCGGCCGGCGCGGCCACATAGCCCACTTTCCAGCCAGTCACGTGGTAGGTCTTGCCGAAGCTCGACACCACGAAGCTGCGGCGTGCCAGCTCGGGGTGACGCGATACCGACTGGTGCGGCTGGCCGTCGAACACCATGTGCTCGTACACCTCGTCTGACAGCAGCAGGATGTCAGTGCCGGCCAGCAGTCCGGCCAGGCGATCCATGTCGCCGGCGCGCCAGATGGTGCCGGTGGGGTTGTGCGGCGTGTTGATCAGCAGCATCCGCGTGCGCGGCGTGATAGCGGCGGCAAGGCGGTCAAAGGGGATGTGGAAGTGCGGCGCGTCAAGGGCCACCGACACGACCTTGCCACCGGCCATTTCGATCGCGGGGATGTAGCTGTCGTAGCAGGGTTCCAGCACGATCACTTCATCGCCCGGATGCACGGCGCACAGGATGGTGGTCAGGATGCCCTGGGTGGCGCCCGCGGTGACCGTGATCTCGCTGTCCCAGTCGTAGGCATGGCCGTACAGCTTGCCGATCTTGCCGGCGATGGCCTGGCGCAGCTTGGGCACACCTGCCATCGGCGGGTACTGGTTCAGGCCAGAGCGCATGGCGTGCGCGACGGCATCGACGATCTTCGGGTCGCAGTCGAAATCCGGGAAGCCTTGGCCGAGGTTGACGGCATTGCGCTCGGCGGCCAGCGCCGACATCACGGTAAAGATGGTGGTGCCGACCTTGGGCAGGCGCGAAGCCGGCGGCGTGAGGGGAGCAAGGGTGCCGGGCTGGGCGGAGTGGTTCGTGGGCATGGGAAGCTGCGTCAGGCTGGGCGGTCGGGATGGGCGGAAAACGATGCTGGCATTCTAGCGGGGATCGGCCGGCGCCTGCGCCGTGGTCTGCTCGCGCGTGGCCAGCCAGCCGGCGAAGGCCTGGGGCAGCAGGATATCCACGCCGCTCAGGCGGCGCAGGCGGCCTTTGAGCTTGAGCACGGCCTTGTCCTTGGAGACCAGGCAGGCGGCCTGGGCAAAGTGCGCCAGCTCGATGAACTTCTGGTCGTCGGTATCGCGGCAGCGCGGCAGGCGGGCCGCCGCGATGTCGGCTTGTTCCGGGATGGCGATGAGGGCGGTCAGCCGGTCGACCGTGGCCATGGCGGCGGGAATATCGACACCAAAATGGGCAAATTGCGGATAAGCCAGCACTCGGCGCAACTCCTCGCGGCAATCGGCGCGGATTACCGCGGCAATGGCGCCGGTGTCCAGCGCGGCCCGGATCGGCTCGACGTGCGGATCCGCAAAGACCAGCAGGTCGACCCAGATGTTGGAGTCGAGCACCACCCGCGGTGCCAGCGCGCCGGGGATGGGGTTGGCCTGTGGGGACGGCGGGGAATTGAGGGGTA